>NZ_JCACKO010000133.1:0-177655 GCF_059505445.1 Brasilonema angustatum
AGTCGAGGTTTTGGGATTGAGATATTTATCCTCTTTTTTTGGCGAAGGTATTGTTATTGGAAGGGAAATATTTGTCAACGGTTTGGTAGAAGCAGTTAAAAAACAGCCCTTAGTAGGAGTCATTGGTCCTTCGGGTACTGGAAAATCTTCTGTTGTGTATGCTGGGCTGATTCCCCAACTGCGTATGACAGAAAACTGGGTGATTGAATCATTTCGTCCTGGGAATCAACCATTTTATCAGCTAGCATCTGCGTTAGTTCGTCAATTAGTGCCAGGAGTTGATGAAATTCAACAATTGCGCTCAGCAGCTGGACTAGATAAAAATATACAGCAGGGTTTAGTTACTTTGGAGCAGATAATGTCTCGCATTATGGAACGTAATCCGGGTAAACGTCTGCTGCTGTTTGTCGATCAATTTGAAGAACTCTACACCCTTTGTCAGAAGGAAGAACAAGAACGCTTTGCTGATTTGATGCTCCAAGCTATCCATCAGGAAAATTTAACATTAGTTTTCACATTACGGGCTGACTTCTACGGCTTTGTCCTTGGTTATCGTCCTTTACGAGATGCATTGCAGCAGTTTACACCGCAACTGTTAAGTGCAATGAATCGAGAGGAACTACTTCGAGCAATTGAACAACCAGCCCAGAAGATAGAAGTCCAATTAGAAGCACAATTGGCGCAACGAATTTTAGATGATGTTGGCAATGAACCGGGGAATCTCCCATTGCTAGAATTTGCCATGACTCGACTTTGGTCTTTACAGCAAAACCGCACACTCACTCATCAAGCATACCAAGAGATAGGTGGTGTGAAAAAAGCGCTAGCAAATCATGCTGAGGAAGTTTACCAAAAATTGAGTGAAACAAAGCAAAAAGCTGCACAGCGCATCTTTGTGCAATTGGTGCGCCCAGGGGAAGGAACTGAGGATACTCGTCGCATCGCCACCCGCAAAGAAGTAGGAAATGAGAATTGGGGATTGGTGAGTGATTTAGCAGGATACACAGCCCGTTTGGTTGTCACCGGACATGATGAGAAATCTGGGGAAGATACAGTGGAAGTTGTCCATGAAGCCCTAATCCGCGAATGGCAAACGCTGCGCGAGTGGATGAAAAAAGACCGTTTGTTTCGAGCTTGGCAAGAGCGGTTAAGGGATATTATACATCAATGGGAAGAGACAAAACGAGATCAAGGAGTATTGTTGCGTGGTGTGCCGCTGTCAGAAGCAGAAGAAAAATTAAACACACGGAGCGAAGAGCTAAGTTCATCAGAGCAAGATTTTATCCAACTAAGTATTGAACAACGCGATCGCCAGCTTCGAGAAGAGAAAGCCCGTAGGCGAAGGGGAATTGCTAGTGTTTCAGGGGCAGTATTGATGATTATGACGACATTGGGACTGACAGCTTGGTATCAGTCGAAACAAGCAGAACTCAATTTTGCTATAGCTAAACACTACTCACAAGCGTTTATTTTTATGGCTGAGTACGGGAACAAGAAAGGAGCACTAAACGAGTTCACCCAAGCGTTGCGCCTAAATCCTAACAATGCTAATCTCTACTACAACCGAGGGTTTGTCTATATTAAGTTGGGAAACAACAAAGGCGCAATAGAAGATTACACCCAAGCCCTGCGTCTTAATCCTAAGTATACTAAGGCCTACAACAACCGAGGGTTTGTCTATATTAAGTTGGGAAACAACAAAGGCGCAATAGAAGATTACACCCAAGCCCTGCGCCTAGAGCCTAACTATGCTGATGCCTACTACAACCGAGGGCTTGTCCGTACAAACTTGGGAGACAACAAAGGCGCAATAGAAGATTACAACCAAGCGTTGCGTCTAAATCCTAACGATGCTAAAGCCTACTACAACCGAGGGCTTGTCCGTACAAACTTGGGGAACAAAAAAGGGGCAATAGACGATTACAACCAAGCCCTGCGCCTTAATCCTAACGATGCTAAAGCCTACTACAACCGAGGGTATGTCCGTAGTGATTTGGGAGACAAAAAAGGCGCATTAGACGATTACAACCAAGCCCTGCGCCTTAATCCTAAATATACTGATATCTACTACAACCGAGGGCTTATCCGTGGTGACTTGGGAGACAAAAAAGGGGCAATAGAAGATTACAACCAAGCCCTGCGCCTAGATCCTAAGTATGCTAACGCCTACTACAACCGAGCGCTTGTCCGTAGTGACTTGGGAGACAACAAAGGTGCATTAGACGATTACAACCAAGCCCTGCGCCTTAATCCTAACGATCCTGACGCCTACAACAACCGAGCGCTTGTCCGTAGAGATTTGGGAGACAACAAAGGGGCATTAGACGATTACAACCAAGCCCTGCGCCTAAGGGACGAGGGCGCGAAGAACCAAAAAAATTAATTTTATTATGGCTTATCCTAATTATGGCAACAATTTTAAACTTAGTTATTAGGGCGCGTAATTTAACTGGGCAAGCTTTTTCTTCATTACAATCAAGAAAAATATGTTTCTTTCATATGTTGCTAGTGACGATTGCCCAAAGGGCTTCATCCTTAAGAAAGAGGACTAATTCTTTCCAATAGAAGTAGCACAGTTATAGAATTAGGTACTTAATTGAAATTAAAAATTATGAAATGGAAAAAAGATGAATAAGACATTGATATCAATTCTAATGTTTGGATTCTTACTGTTGTTTATCATTTCTCCCTTTGCTGGTCTTGCAAGCTTGATGATCCTGTTGTTATTCACAGCTTTTTTCTCTTTAGCATCGAACATATTCCAAGCAATTATCGGTAGCAGTGATACCAACTCTAATTCCTCAGGTTAATGGGAGCATCCCAATTTTGCACAGACACCTGGCGAATAGAATTCGCGGCTACACAGGCAAAGTCCGCCTGCGCGGACTAATTACAGCCTGCCTCCGCAGGCTTTGTTTGTATAGCCCCAGACTTCCAGTCTGTTAGCGAAGCGGCACGAAGTGCGGGCATTTTGCACATTTGGGATGTTCCCGTTTGTATTTGGGTGCAATACACGCTCAAATTAAATAGGTTGGGCATTGTAGTGCCCAACCTACACAATATGTGTATTTCAGTAGTCCATAGGTTTACTCAGATCTTGCACCTCCGGCTGATACGCCTTGAACTGAAGTTCAAGGCTAATAACCCAAGTCCGTTAAAACGGACTGAAAAACTTACCCAGTCCGTTTTAACGGACTTGGACTTTGAGCCAATAAATTTATTTCTTGGCGGACGAAAAGTATGGTGCAAGATCTGAGTTTACCTGTTTCTCCGTCATCAGCAGGACTTACGCAACAAGGGAGAATGTCATTGCGAACGGAACGTAGTGGAGTGTAGATGCGAAGCGGCTTCCCGATAGCCGTAAGGCGTGGCGTCAGCCATAGGGTAGCAATCTCGACCTTGAGGAGATTGCTTCGCTGTCGCTCGCAATGACGGAATTACGTTGAAATGCGTAAGTCCTGATCACAAAGGAAAAGCTGTTCAAACAGATGACTCAAGTAAAGGTAAAAATTTCCTAATTAGCCCAATCGTGACAGCAGGAAGTTCCAATTGGGGGGTTAAGCCTACATCCTCTAAGTTATAAAAGATGCGGACTGCCTGAGGGTTCATGTCTGCAAGTCGGCGACCGACTTCTGGTCCTGTAAATTCTGACTTTTGCCCCCAAATCATAGCAGTAGGAATGGTCAATTGAGTTATATATTGAGATAAATCAAAAGATAAATCACCACGTACGAAAGCAAGAGCAGCATACTCTCCATTAAACTGTTGAGCAGATTGCAAATATGCTTCGACAATTTCAGGATAAACTCGTTCTGGACGAGCAAATTGACGTTCTTCCAAAAAGCTGCGAATGCCAAAACTGCTAGAAACCCCAGTCATGTAAAGCAATCGATCTACAACTGGGATGTTGACAATTTGAGCAGATAAACTCTTGCTGTAATCTTGTCCAAATTCAGCCAAACCTGCTGGTGTGGTCAAAATTAAAGACTTGAATAAATCGGGGCGAAGAATCGCAGCGCGAATCGTGAAAGCAGCAGTGAGTGAAGAGGCGATCGCACTAATCGGACCATTGCAAGTCCTTTCTATGAACTCAATAATAGTTTGAATGTAGTCATTAACACTATAACTTCGAGCCGGATGGTCAGAGCGTCCCCACCCAATCAAATCCGGCGCGACGATTCGATAATCCGCAGCAAAAGCTGGATAAACTTTAGACCACTCGTAAGCAGAAGAACCACCACCAAACGCGTGTAGGAAAACTAATGTTTTCTCGCTTGATTGCTCAACATTTGTGTCAGACCACGGTTTCCCAATAGCAGTATAGTACACTATTCTTCCTAGCGTGGTCATCACATATTTTTCACCAAACCCAGGGGGTAAAAACATAGAAATACCTAGTGTGCTGCATTATCATTTCCATCGTGCAGACAGCAGCTAGGAAAAGACATCATTCTAAAGTTGAATCTATAGCAGGGAACAGGGAACAGGGAACAGGGAACAGGGAATAGGGAACAGACTTTCAAGTCTCTTGGTGACCGTGTTTTCTCATTAGTTCGTGTCTTAATCTACCTGGCGACTGCTGTACAAAGCGAATGGTGCAGCAAACAAGTGAATGATTTACACTCAGTCCTTAAGGACGAGTGTAGGCGAATGGCAAATCTTTATGTTTCCGGAAAGTTCAGCAAACTGCTTGGCGAGATACTTCAGCATCAATAGGCTTGATAAAGTAAAGCCGTAACAAATGCCCGATGATTGAAAGTATCAAGGGTAACTTTTGAAAGAATTTGACAATCTTTGGACTATTGCTGTTGTTAATCTCTGTAAGCTTGAGATTAATATCAGAACACTCTTCCAGCCGCCGGAAAAACTCTGGGTGTTCTGTATTTAATATCACAGGAAATGCCCGTGCAGCGGTTTCATTCGTCTTTTCAATCACTTGGATATTGTACTCGTATGCATTGATGCCAATAGAGTGATAAAATGACGCCCTCTCCAGCACTGTTAAAGTATGAGTCGCGAACACAGACAGCAGGAAAAACCGTACCCACAAACGGGCTTTCCAGTTGTTCCAGAGTTGGGGTTGCGATCGCAACAGCGCTTTAAAGAAATCTCCATGTCGATTCTCATCTTGACACCAACTCTCGAAATAGCCAAACAAGGGATAGAATTTCAACTCTGGATGTTTCTCTAGGTGACGGAACATAATGATGTAGCGCCAGTAGCCAATTTTCTCAGACAGGTAAACTGCGTAGATAATCCACTCTGGTGGGAAAAAGGTGTAGGTACGATTCTTTGTCAGATAGCCCAAATCCAGTGAGAGATTAAAATCCCCCATTGCTTTATTGAGAAATCCCGCATGGCGTGCTTCATCCCGCGCCATAAAATTAAAAGCTTCCGCCAAAAGAGGATTTCGCTGTTTGAGTCTGCGCGATAACTCTTTAAACAGAAGAAACCCAGAAAACTCTGAAGTGCAAGAGCGTTCTAAAAAATCAATAAAAGCACGGCGTGTTTCCCCATCAATCATATCCCAACTCTGCTGAAACTCAGAATCACGCACGAAGTGATGGCGGTTATAATCAGCCCGCAGTTCATCCACAATAGCTCTCAACTGGGCTTCATCCGCTGAAATGTCCAACTGTGCTACAGCGTCAAAGTCAGTCGTGTAAAACCTGGGCGTTAACAATGTTTCCTGCACAGGCGCTTTCACACCTGGCTTTTGCAACTCAGGCGTAGGAGTTTGAAGAGACTTAGCCATGAGAATCGTTCAATCAATTTATCTTTTTAAAGCTATATAAGCATAAAATCTTCTTGAAATCTATCAAAAGTAAAATAATTTAAAAAAATGATTTGTAAATCCGAAAATATAAATAAATATAAACGGTTTCCTAGTTACACAACGATTTGATAGTTTAATGGTTAAAGTAGTCATCAATATGGTTTGGAGCAACAAGCGAGCGTGATAGTGTCTCGCTCAGTTCTGCTCTAAACCCAAGATAGCTATCTCTGCCTAACTCTGAGGTTAACTGTGAACTGCTTTTATAATCAGTGAACAGTGAACAGTAAACAGTGAACAAGGGGTGGACGAGTCCATTTCCTACCTGATAACTGATACGAGTGGTACCAATACGGTTCGGTTAAGATCCCCCCGCCTGCGGCGACCCCCTTAAAAAGGGGGTAAAAGAGGGTTATAAGCCCCCCTTTTTAAGGGGGGTTGGGGGGATCTTCAAAATATTAAAACGTTAACCGAACCGTATTGCGAGTGGTACTTGATAACTGATAACTGATAACTGTTGAAGCCTTACACTGGGAATTCTGCGAAAATCCGAAACTTCAATAAATCAAACCCTTGTTTGGGTACGTATTTTATTTGGACGAGAACGATTTTAACGATGAGTAGCAATCTAGCCCAAAAACTTCGCTGCGGAACACAACAGGCTCATGCAGCAATTGAAAATGTGGGATTTATGAAATGTTTTGTTAAAGGAGTTGTCAATAGAGACTGCTTTGCAAAATTTTTAGGTAACTTGTATTACATCTACAGCGAACTAGAAGCAGCATTAGAGCACTACAAAGACCATTCTTTGATCAGTGCTGTGTACTTTAAAGAACTCAATCGCAAAGCTCATTTGGAAAAAGACTTAGAATTTTACTATGGGCAAGACTGGAGAGGGAAAATCGCACCTTCAAAAGCTGCTCAAACTTACATAAGCCGCATTCATGAACTTTCTGCCAAAGAACCTGCGTTATTAATAGGTCATGCCTATACTCGCTACATGGGTGACTTGTCTGGTGGTCAAATGTTGCAAAAGGTTGCTCAGTCAGTCTTGAAGCTTTCCGGATATGAAGGCACATCTTTCTACAATTTTGACCAAATTCCAGACAAGAAAGCATTTAAGGACAAATATCGTCAAACGTTAGATGAACTGCCAATAGATGACGCAACCGCCGACCGGATTGTTGCAGAAGCAAACAACGCATTTCACCTGAATATGCAAATGGTTCAGGAGTTAGAACAAACCCTGATCAAAGCAATTGGTCAAGTCATGTTCAATACCCTGATTAATAGCAATAACACTGATAGCACCGAACTCAGTACAGCTTAGAAATTACACCTCATGCAAAAGTCAACAAACTAGGGGTGTAAGGGTGTAGGGGTGTAGGGGTATAAGGGTTTGAACATCTACACCCTGGCACTCCTATACCCCTTGCCCAAACCCTTGATTTCTTGTTTCCATGCCTAAGTTCTAATATAAATATGAGTGCTTTTATCAAGGTGCATGAATAACGGATTTTATGACGCGTATATAAGATGATTTATCTGTTTGATTCTGACGGTATTCTATACGCTCATCTTATTGGAAGCTACCTCAATGGTTTATCAAATTCCTGGTGTAAAATTTGATTTCGATATCATCAAAAAGTACGATGCTCCTGTACCCAGATACACCAGCTATCCACCAGCAACACAATTAATAGAAGCATTCACCCCAAGCGACTTTAAAAGTGCGATCGCCACCTCAAATCAAAGAAAAACTCCCCTTTCTTTGTATTTTCACATACCCTTTTGCCAAAGTCCTTGTTACTTTTGCGGTTGTAACGTAGTCATTTCAAACAACAAGAATATTGCTCAACCATACGTGGAGTATCTGGTTCGCGACATCAAGAAAACAGCCAGCTTCATTGACCGAGATAGAGAAGTGGTTCAGATTCACTGGGGTGGCGGAACCCCTAATTATTTAAGCCTTGAACAAGTAGAATTTTTATGGAAAAATATCAAGAAAAATTTCACCCTGAGCCAGACAGCAGAAATTTCTATTGAGATTAATCCCCGCTATATCGATAAAAACTACATTTTCTTTTTGAAAGAAATTGGGTTTAACCGCATTAGTTTTGGTATTCAAGATTTTAATCGTCAAGTGCAAGTTGCAGTGAATCGCGTCCAGCCAGAAGAAATGCTGTTTGATGTGATGAGCGCGATTAAAGAAGCGAAGTTTGACAGTGTGAATGTAGATCTCATATACGGTCTACCTTACCAGACTGTCCAGACATTTCAAGAAACGGTTAAAAAAACAATTGAATTAAACCCAGACAGGATTGCTGTTTTTAACTTTGCTTATGTCCCTTGGCTGAAAACAGTGCAAAAAAACATACCAGTAGAAGCACTACCGCCAGCACAGGAAAAGTTAGAAATTTTGAAGACGACAGTTGAGGAGTTGACGAATCATCAATATTTATTTATTGGCATGGATCATTTTGCCAAATCTAATGATGAATTAGCAATCGCTCAAGGCGATCGCACTCTCAAACGCAACTTCCAAGGCTACACAACTCAAGCACAAGCAGAACTCTTTGGTTTTGGTGCCACATCCATCAGTATGCTAGAAGATACCTACGCCCAAAATCACAAGCAATTAAAGGATTACTATCAGGCAATTGACACAGATATTCTACCTATTAGTAAAGGTATCAAACTTACTTGGGATGATATTCTCAGACGCGATGTGATCATGAGCATCATGTGTCATTTTCAACTGTATAAGCAAGATATTGAAGACAAGTACCATATCGTTTTTGACGATTATTTCTCTGAGGAATTAGAAGTGTTGAAGAGTTTAGAAGCAGATGGATTGGTTAGGCTATCAAAAAACCACATTAGTGTCACAGAAATCGGTAGACTACTCATACGAAACATTGCTGTCATCTTTGATATGCACACAATCAAACAAGAGAAAAAGTTCTCTCGTGCAATTTAAAGACTTATATAGCAATCCGTGCAGGAGTTGTGAAATTACTCGTTGAGGTAGGGAACGCTTAACAGGGAACAGGGAAGAAGAATGTACAAATGTACTTTGTTTTTAAGCGCAGAGCGCAGGCACTTTCACACAAATGAAATAGGACTGCTATAGGCGCTTGCCCTTTAACCGAAAAGTATTGAGACCTCTTGCAGAAGTCGGAAACTCTTAACTTTTAACAAAATCTTGTAACATTTCACTTTTGCCAGAGGTTTAATGTCTAAAATTACGAGATTCTTTGATTTCTAAATGCCTTGAACAATCCTAAAACCTGCGTGTTGATAGAAGTTGGGACGGAACCAGTTGCGGTAATATTTTAAAGCCTCTGTGCCGTTCGTTATCCAACATCCTCCTAACATCATGTGATGTTTTGTATCGAAAAAAATAGCAGAATTATCTTCATAAAGATAATGAGGTTTATATCCTGAAAGTGGGTTTAGATTATCACTCAACCATTCCCAAACATTACCCCGCAAATCGTACAGTTCAGAGTAGCTTTTTGCTGTTTCTAACATCCCGACGGGACTCGGTGATCCAAATTTTAAATTGAGATTGTAATTATCTACATCATCTTCTAACAAAGTATTACCGTAAGTAGCTAAATGGTACTCTGCTTCACTCATTAAGCGAGTCTGATTGTCTTTCCAATGACAGTAAGCCATTGCTTCATAGTGATTGACTTCCACAGGCCAATCTAAAGGTAAGTCCATTTCATCAAACATGGCTCGATATTTATAGCTACCATTTTCATGTAGCCAAAATTTGGGATGTTGAATATTGTATTGAGTTTTCCAATTCCAAGATTCTTCATCCCAATAATCTTGATTTTCGTAGCCACCTGACTTGACAAAGTAGATAAATTCGGCATTGGTAATTAGATATTTACTGGCTAAAAAAGATGCAACTTCAACAGTGCGATCGCCATACTCAATATCCCATCCGTAGGTTGGATCATCATAGGCTTTGCCTATTTTCACGACTCCACCAGCAACTTCTATCATTTCATTCTGAGGAGTGTAACCATTAAAAGGGGCATATTTCCAGTTTTGGGGACGTTTGACTCTCTCTACAGACAATTGGCGAATTAACACCGAAGAGGTTTCAATGTGAATACGCTGGTGTTCTATCCCCATCATTAAAGCCCAAAGAGGATGATTTGGATGGATAGGATTCGTGATGGGTGTTTTCTTAATCAGTTCTGCAA
The DNA here is from genome assembly GCF_059505445.1 of Brasilonema angustatum. Classification (NCBI taxonomy): domain Bacteria; kingdom Bacillati; phylum Cyanobacteriota; class Cyanophyceae; order Nostocales; family Scytonemataceae; genus Brasilonema; species Brasilonema angustatum. Next base: position 9,997 of record NZ_JCACKO010000133.1, read on the forward strand.
TGATTTCATAGGCTTGTTCTCGATATTGCCAAACCTCTGCAACTTGGGGCCATTCAAGATGAGCGATCGCTTGATTTAACTCCTGTGGTATTTCAGGATCAACCCCAATTTCAAAGAGAATTTCATAGTCATGATTGAGGTGTTTTTTTAACAAATCAACGCAAATTAATTTATTAATGTAAAAAACAGCCGAATGTCCCAGATAAAAAATCAGAGGATTTCTCAGAGGATCGGGATTGAGATAGAATGTATCTTCTCCAACCAGACTTTTCATCAGAATATCTTCCAATTGCCAAGCATTTTCAAAGTAATTGAGAAGAACTTGATTATTGCAATTATCAAGCTTTGGAGGATAAGCAGATTTAAGAGTATTCATGGTGTCACTAAATTGCTGTGGAAGTAGGACGCTAGAAATTTTTATCCGCAAATTAACTTATAAACCTTGTAAATCAAGGCGAAAAATTTAATTTGCGGATCTGTTTATTCTATTTTAAGTTTTCGGAAGGAAGATTTAAGCTTGGCAAAGAATTAACCCAAACCACTGATTGGGATCTGTCCAAATTTTTAGTGTTTTTAGTCCTTGTAACTCAAGTTCTTTTTGGATAGTTACTAAATCGAACTTGCGAGAAATTTCCGTGAGAATACTTTCTCCAACTTCAAACAAAACATTTAAATTTAGAGTTTCTAGGGACACCCAATGACTTTCAAGGCAATGAAGATACATTTCTATCTGAGTCTCCGTTTGATTATAAATAGCTTCATGGATAAAGAAATTCAAATCGAAACTACCCTGGAAACGCCAATTTAAATGGGAAAGCATATTCAAATTAAAAGCAGCCGTTACTCCTTGACTATCGTTATAAGCCGCTTCTAAAATATCCTTGGGTTTTTGTAAATCAATACCAAGGAGAAAATAATCACCTGTTTTTAAAGTGTGAGCAATTTGCCTCAAAAACCTGTTGCACTCTTGTGCTGTAAAATTCCCGATTGAACTTCCCAGGAAAAAAATCATCCGTGATGGCACGGTAATCGATTCTAGTTTTGCTAAGGCTTGTTCGTAAGTTCCTATTAAGCCCTCAATCGACAAATCGGGATATTTTTGTTGTAGCTGTAACACGCTACTTTTGAGGATTCCTTCACTAACATCAACCGGTACATATTTACAGGAACCTGGAATTTTTTGGTAAGCATCTAATAAAAACCGGGTCTTGGTAGAACTGCCACTGCCTAATTCTACAAGTTCATAAGCACCTGTTATCTGAGCAATTTCATCGGCATATTGACGCAATATCCACGCTTCTGTTCGTGTAGGGTAATATTCTGGTAATTCACATATTTGTTCAAAGAATTCTGAGCCGCGATCATCATAAAAATATTTGGGAGGTAAACTTTTTGGTGTTTGAGTTAATCCTTGAATGACATCTTTACCCTCATTGTTGAGAGCTTGATAATGCTCATTAAGAATTTTTAAATATGTTGTTAACATTTTGTTAATGTCTTAATTTCTGGATTTAGGGTTTAACCCATTACTATTGCAGATTTAGAATGTAATAGCAATACTTTTTATAAGAATAATTTTGTCTAAAATTACCTAATAATCAATAGATTTAACGTAGTATAACGAAAGATTTTACTAATATAATATTGATGAAATCATTCAAAGCTGAGCCAATATAATTCAGTTAAGAAGAATTGTAGGTTGGGTAGCGATCGCAAAACCAAAACTACTTTTATTCTTGTATCGAAAAATAACTGAAAAGTCTTGGAGCATGAGTAGTATACAAATATAAATATGAAAAAAAATATCATAATAATGATATTATCATGAGAATCTGCTTAAAATGTGCTGAATTTTTACGTTTTATGATCCAGATTTTTTGCAATTTGTTTATCTCACCTAGCACTTTTATTTTATTTGTGAATTTACTCCTACAAATAGGGAACTTTTAACTCTTAATAACTCAAGTTCCTAGTTATCAAAAAGCGCCTTGCTTGGGATCATCCATCCTATCTTTGTCAATTTGTAGTGCCAAGAGTTGCGCATTGCGGTGAATCCAGCGCTGCAAGCGGGTTTCCCGCCGTAGGCGACTGGTGTATGCGCAAAGCGCACGCCCAGAGGTCTAAAGCGCAGCGAGACCGGAGATCTTCCCCGGAGGAAGCCAGTACTTGATGAGGGTTTCCCGACCTAGGTATCTGGCGTCGGGTTCCCGGTGTTGTAGCGACTTCGGGGCTGTCCAACCCGGTTTTGTTCAAAAAGGGAGCAAGATGCTCCCACTCTTTGTATTTTGCATGCATAGGGATGCTCTCCCTTGCTTCAATTACAAATTTTTTTGTATCAAAAAAATACTTTTTGACGGACACTCACTAGCAACTTACGTTAGTAAGTAGATAGTACGAAAGATGCCCGTTATCTTTAATATGCACATAATCAAACAGGGAGTATCCCAATTTAAAAAAAAGACAGTAGTGGGAGCATCTTGCTCTCTACTTTTTTACAAAAGTGTGCTGTTCTGCCCGCACTAAAATATAAAATAAATTTACATATTTTGCATGTTGCAATAAAAAAATAGAAAAAGTTCTCTCGTGCAATTTAGAGAGTCTAGGATAACTTTTCGTTCACTTATTAATATGAATACCCTCAAGAAAGAGTTATATATCAAGTTTTGAGAGATTTATCATCAAACAGGATGGTTCTTCTGTAAGGCTTTTTAGGAAGTTAATTTTCGCAACGAGACACAACACATCCTCCTAGCATCAAGGTTGCCATTGCTTATTTGATTTGTTGTGGATAACAAACCACTCTTTAAATTTAAAGACTGACATAGCCAAATGAATGTTCCCAAGAATTTTTTTATGTGGAAAAACCGTTGTTAATTTCGGCTATAACACAAATAACTTAGTTTTCTGTTACTAAACTCACTTGCGATAACGCAACTAATTAGGAATAATTACAGTTTCATGTACTTTTTTTCCGGATAAGGCCATAAAAATCTGGAAAAATTGTCCATACCAATCCTACTATCGCTCACAAAAATCACACGGATGAGACTTAGTTTCCTGTTAGCTAGCGTCGTCAGTATTGTACTGTTATCTTCTCCAGTCAAAGCGGCTCGCTTACAATCTTGGTATTTCGACCCTGTTCAAAATCAACTAGATATAACTACTGATTCTGGAGTACAACCAAAAGCTTTTTTAATCAATAACCCGATGAGACTTGTTATTGATTTGCCAGGAACAACGAATCTAAACGAGAATACAATCCGTAAAAATCTTGGCTCAGCAATTCGAGAGATTCGGCTTGGACAAGTAGACTCCCAGACAACCAGATTGGTTGTTGAATTAGCACCTGGTTACACAGTTTCCCCAGAAAAATTACTGATTCAGGGAGATTCTTCTTCACATTGGATAGTAAAATTCTCCTCAATTGAGCGTGCAGCTATCGGTGATGCACAAGCAACTGTCGTAAATACCAGCGTTGGAGAAGAACAAATTCCCCTCCAAATTGGCGCTATTTCGACCTTTGCTGGAGTTGTCCCCTTGGGTAAGGAATTGTTGCAGCTCAGTTCTCCACTGAAAACACTGATGGCTCGCTACAGCTTTCTCTCACCAGGAATGTTTTTCCTAGACTTGGATACAGGCAACTATTTGGATTTCAATGGAGAGAAAGTATTTCCAGCTGCTAGCACCATTAAGTTTCCGATTTTGGTTGCTTTATTTCAGGAGGTCGATGCAGGTAGAGTCAAGCTGAATGAAACGTTAGTAGTGCGGCGTGACTTGAAGGCTGAAGCTGAAGGTTCTGGAGTCTTACAATTCAAACCTGTGGGAACCAAGCTGAGTGTTTTAGATACTGCCATAAAGATGATTACTATCAGTGATAATACTGCCACTAATATGATTATTGACCGTTTAGGTGGTATGGCTAAGTTAAACGACCGGTTTCGCAGTTGGGGACTGCAAAATACCGTGATTCGTCATCAGTTAGGCGACTTTAAGGGAACTAATACAACCAGTCCCAAAGACTTGGTTAGACTATCGGCGTTAGTTGCAAATAACAAGTTGCTTAGTAGTACAAGCCACTCCCAAGCTTTGGGAATCATGCGTCGCGTTGAGAACAAAAGACTATTACCAGCTGGTCTTGGTAAAGGTGCGGTCATTGCTCACAAAACAGGAACTCTTGGAGTTCTGCTTGGGGATGCAGGTATCATTGAGTTGCCATCCGGTAAGCGATATTTAGCAGGCATTTTGGTGACAAGACCTTTTGGTGATACAAGAGCCAGAGACTTTATTAGTCAAGTTTCTAAGCTCGTTTATGCCTATCTAGACCAACCGAAAGTGACTAGTAGTGTATCTCAATAGAAGTTATTGACAAAAAGTTTGTGGGTATAAGAGAAATATTGTTCTCCCTTATACCTAGCCAAACTTATAGCCTCTACGGCGCTTCTGGTGGCTGCACTTGGCATACTTTGAACAACAGCTTAAACAGCTTGTTCTGAGATAAGTAAGTCAGCGTAAAAATTTCAAGGTATGTCATTGCGAGTGGAACGTAGCGTAGCGGTTCCTCTTAGGAACTAGTAAAACGTAGACCCCGGAGGGGGCTTCCCGCAGGGTAGCAATCGCAAGGATTTTGTGGATTTTACATTCTGTTACATAGTTTGATTTATTTGTGCCGACTTACTTAGTCCCCACATTCCGCATGAGTAAATGTGCTTAAAAAATCTGCTCTCCGCAGGTTGTCGCGTCAAAACCAGAATTTTTCAGAATCGGATAAAATCCAGTCTAGATAAACATTTCACTCTTTTTCTCATATATGGGGGTCGCGAGAAGCGTTTTAGGTAAAACCGACTAATACGCCCGCTCGATTACTGAGAATAGAGTCAATAAACATGATTTTGACACTTTTATTCAAGGCAAAGCTGAGTGTAGAATTTTGGTTTTCATGGTTGAACCCCTTGTTTTAACTAGATTCTGGAAAATACCAAAATCTGAAAATTAACCCACAGAATGTGGGTTAGTCATTTGTTACAAGTTAAAATAAGATTTGTTTGTAGATAAATTCTACTATTCTTTCAATAAAAAAGGTATAAAATTAACCATTTATACTGCTTTTTCCGCTTCAGAATGAGTGATGAGTGCAAAGATTAGGCGGGCGTATTGCTCTTCTAAATCTTACTATAGATATACTTATAAACTAGCTAGAGATAGATATTTTTTTACAAAAAAAGACTAGATAATACCCTTGTTTGTAGCGGCACATGATCCTTAAAAGTCTATTCATCATGGGTCTGCAAACCTTATTTATCTAGGATTTTTCATTTTAATATGGTAGATACTCCTCCTTCGCTGTTTTCAAAAGCTCAATACAACGTTGAAAATACAGAGGCAGAAGTCTCAAATATTATAGAGACATCGCCATCAGAAACAGAAGTTGATCTAGAGTTTCTTTACACTAGAGATATTGAATTTCGTCAGGAAACGATTTACTTTCTTGTCGTGGATCGCTTTCATGATGGCGATCCAGAAAACAGCGAAGGTAGTAATCCCGAACTGTATGACCCAACCAGGAAGGATTGGGGTAAGTATTGGGGTGGTGACTTGCAAGGTGTTATCGATAAGTTAGACTATCTCAAAAGCATGGGAGTGACTGCAATTTGGTTAACTCCTTTGTTTGAACAAGTTGAAGACTTGTTTGTTGGCAGTGCTGCGATACATGGCTATTGGACAAAGGACTTTAAGCGGATTAATCCTCGCTTTATTGCAACAGATGAAAACCCTTCTTTAAACGAAACACAGGAAACAAGAAATACAACGTTTGATAAATTACTTGATGAGCTGCACAAGCGCAAGATGAAATTGGTGCTGGATATTGTTTGTAATCACAGTTCACCCGATTTCAGCGGTAGCAAAGGCGAATTGTATGATGATGGAGTCAAAATTGCTGACTTCAATGATGACAAGCAGCATTGGTATCACCATTATGGCGAAGTGAAAAACTGGGAAGACGAATGGCAAGTACAAAATTGTGAACTTGCTGGTCTTGCAACTTTTAACGAGAACAATACTGAATATCGCAGTTATATCAAGTCAGCAATTAAGCAATGGCTAGACCGGGGTGTGGATGTACTGCGGGTGGACACTGTCAAACATATGCCCATCTGGTTTTGGCAGGAATTCACTGGTGATATGTACAATCACAAGCCAGATGTGTTCATTTTTGGTGAATGGATTTACAACCATCCCAATGATGAGCGTTCTGTTGACTTTGCCAATAACTCTGGGATGACGGTTTTAGACTTTGGGCTGTGCGGGGCAATTCGGGAAGTGTTAGCACAAGGTGCAAAAAGTGGATTTCAACTTGTTCAAGATATTTTTGACCAGGATTATCGCTATAACGGGGCAACAGAATTAGTTACCTTTCTTGATAACCACGATATGCCCCGTTTCCAATCGCTGAATCCAGATCCAGCGATGCTGAAAGTGGGAATTGTTTTGATTATGACGGCTCGTGGTATTCCTTGCATCTATTACGGTACAGAACAATATCTCCACGATGACACTGATGGTGGTAATGACCCGTACAACCGCCCTATGATGGAAAATTGGGATAGGGATACGGAAATTTATCGCTGCATCAGGCTACTTTCTGGTTTACGGCGACTCAATCCAGCAATGTCGATGGGTAGCCAATGGAAAAAATATCTTACACCCAATGTTTTCTGTTACGTGCGTCGCTATCGTGAATCAGTGTGCTTTGTAGCACTAAATAGAGGTGGAGAAGTCACGATACCAGAAGTGGAAACAGAACTGCCTGATGGAGAACACACTTGTGTGATAACTCGCAACAAGTATGAAGTGAAAGATGGTAAAATTTCTAACTTCCACCTTGAAGAGCGAGGCGCTATCGTCTTAAGCCGTCTTGGAGAACGGGTGAAAGGGGAAACTATTGTGCGAGTCCAACTCAATGGTGTGCAGACTCTACCAGGTGAAACCATCGTCATTATTGGAGATTGTCCCGAATTAGGCAACTGGGATATAGGCAAGGCATATCCTCTGGAATATATCAACACCAACACATGGTTTGCGGAAATTCCTTTTAACGAAAGTGCTGGTAAGCTCGTCAGCTATAAATATGCTATGTGGCGAGAAGGGAAATCGCCTCTGCGCGAAAATCTGATGAATCGTCGCTGGGTGATTGCCAAAGAAGGTACTGTCAAATGGCGTGATACTTGGGTTTCTGGATCAGAATCGTAACAACAGGAGTCAGAACTCAAAAGTCAGGAGTCAGAATATTATGTTTAATCTTTCCTGACTCCTGAATTCTCCCCAGCAGAGAAATCTGTTTTGCTCAGATCATCTACGCCTGAAAGTATGTTGTTCTCGGAAAAAAGCTGCTCTTGTGAGAGTGAACCAGAACTCAAAAAGGTAAAGGTCTTGTTGTCAGAGTCAAATGTACCAAAATACCAAGCAACTGGCAGTAGTTTTTGATATTTTTACCATCAACTTACCTATCCTTAAGTTGTCATTTGCCGAGCGCCATACATTCTTTTTCGCAGATATCTAATGCATTTGGTGTATTTGTCTGCTTTGTCAATTTTTGATCGGTTCTAAATTATTTTGAGCTTCTCCAAGATTAGTTTGGAGTTGCACCGGATAATAGGTGAATAGATTAATCTGCTCTTTTTCCAGTAGAGTCAGTATCGCTAGGTTGATTTTTTCGATGGTATCAAAGTATAATCTAGGATTACCATTAGTATTAGCAAAAACCCTAATTTTAATGATACGAGAATTTTGATTTAGTTCGCTAAAGTAGATAAAAAACTTTTCAGTCAATATATCAATTGACTGAGGAATTTCCCGAAGACCGACACAAACTTTTTCGGTTTGTTCTGCCGAAATACCATCAATTTTTAGGGTTAAGTTAATACCTATTGAATTATCATTTCCTATCGGTTGGAACCAATTTTCAACGACTCCATTAATCATTTTAGAATTGGGCACTTTTTGGATAGTGTTTCTGGTCAGTATACGAAGGGTTGTACTTCGCAGTCCAACATTTTCCACTTTAATTAGACCCTCTACTCCATGCATCGTCACTTGGTCACCGGGTCGAAACAGGTTATCTACGTAGATAATGACAGTACAACATAAGTCATAGAACAGGTCTTTAAGTAACAAACCGATGGCAACACCCGCTCCACCAAGCAGACCGATCAGTGCCCCTGCCGATGCACCCAAAAACACCTCACTTGCTTTAAGTAAGATGATCACGATCGCCAGCACCTGAAACAATTTCGGCAAATAGGGCACGAGCAAATCGTCTAACTCGGTTTCAGTTGAGAGCGTCCATTGTTTAAGCACCTCTCCCAACACAGGAGCGGCACGGTAAACAATAAAGGCGAAGGTAGCGTAAGCACCAAACCTGAGAATCCCTTCTACTTGTTTGTTCAATTCTGGGCTGAAATTTTCTGCCAGAATTAGCTGCACTATCCAGAGTCCACCGATAACAATCAGCCAGTTTAAAGGTTGTTTGATAACCTTGACCAACTCATCGTCAAAGGTGGTCTGTGTTCCGCTCGTCAGATGCTCGATTCTACGAATGATAATTTCGGAGAAAACTTGTTTTAACGCCAGGGTAAGTATGAGGACAATAACGCTCAGAACTATTTTGAACAGCGGTATATGTATATTGAGGATAGAGATGTCTGCACTAGAAATGAGTTTCCAAACATCAGAACCAGCAAGAGCTTCTATAGATGATATTGCAAAAGTTTTCATGGTTATCTAATGTGATACTTACAAAATTCGTAGGGTACATTAGCCTAGGGCATAACACACCTTACGTAGCAGTTTGCCCAACCTCGCTTTCTTATGTTGTTACTGGGGATGCAGCAGCAGAGACAACGTTAAGGTTAGCAACCAACCCGTAGGTTGATACATAATCTTCTAACTCTTGCAAATCAACTGTGCCATTTTTATCGGAGTCAAGAGTCGCAAAAAGATAATCAGTTACGTATCTCCTGACATCATCAGAGCTACGTTCACCTGTTGTCATATCTTCTATTCGCCCTAAAAGCTCCATAATCTCGTCTTTATCGAGTGCATTGCTTTTATCTGTATCCAATTGATGGAAAAGTTTTCTCACATCTTCTGTTGCCATTCTCGAAGAACGCAGTGTTTCTCGCAATAATTCATTACCAAATGAATTCATAAACAAGATCTGCTCGACGAGTGGTATGCAGAAGAACCCCAGTGCTGCCCAAAAAATTGCATAACTTACTGCGTAAGGATTTGCAGTTGAACTAACTCCGAGGAATAAAGCAGCCCAAAGGAAAAAGTTGGGATTAACAAGCAGGATATAAGCATCCTGAGCTTCTGCCTTGATCAACTTGCCTTTTGTAAACACTGAAGTTAATACAGCAAAGACGCGGATGAAGATAAAGACTAATGTTGCCACTGCCAGTTGTTGCAGACAAGCTAGCGAGCGGTTCGCATCTGTTGAGAAATATAAATCGCTTAGGAATGTTGATGGAGTAAATTGAAAACCACTTGCTAAAGCCATAAATGCGACAGCAAGCACTCCAATAAATTTCCAGTTCTTACTATGGTGGTTTGATTCAACAGGAGATTTGTCACGCCAAAACTGGGCTAAAGCTCCCGGTATTGCCAAACCAACAATTAGAATCACACCGAAAAATATCAGGCTTGAGGTGTTAATTGGTAATTGTTTTGCCAAACCAAATGTAACAATCAGTGCCACTGGAGCGATGATTGATAACGTCCTTGATAAGATAGCCGAGGGATAAAGATTACCGCCCCAGAGTATTGATAAAACTGGGGAAGTAAGGGCGGGTGGAACCATCCAAAAAAGCACCCACATAACTTTGTACAAATCGCCGGGGCTTTGATACAAGATTCCAGAAAATATTAAAAGTAGCCCAACTACCCATCTGACCAACATCCAGGCGTAGACTATATACTTCACAGTTGAAGTTACTTTACGTTTACTTGCTGCAAAGTCAATGTCCAAGTAGGTATAAAACGTCGAAGCTGCCAGACAGACAACGATGATCCCTCGAAATAGTTCTGAGGGAATGCCTCCGACGGAGGCGCTTACTGCCCTAACCAAGCATCCCAATAAGAAAGCAGCCGCATAAAGCAAAATTGCCCACATAATTGACAGATCGTTGATCTGTTTACGCACCGAAGCTGCACCGCCAGATTCCTTGCCGCGAAACTTGACTAGCTCCTCACCACTAAGAGCTTTACCATTAGGGAGTTTCAGATGTTTATAATCAGTGGGTGGTAAATCGCTTAAATAAAGTGCTAAAGGCTCCAATACATATTGGTGGCACACTACTAAAACAGTTTCGCCCCTCCTCAAGTGCGGTACAACCCGCTCCTCGTAGAAAGAAGCAGCGCGTCCGTAAACTTGTGCAATCTTCTCGCCAGCCGGAGGGGCTTCGTTATGGGAATGCAACATTTCCTCGAAGCCTTCGTAGCCCAAAGCAAGACGCAGCAGATTTAGGTTACGTCCGGCAAAAATGCCAAAGGATTTCTCGCTAATTCGATGGTCGATTTCAACAGGGATATCGGGTGACTTCAGCGCCTGACTTTCAGCAAGGGCTATTTCGCAAGTTTGCCGCGCCCGTCTCATGTGAGAGACATATACTGCATCAAACTTCACACCTTTTTTCTTAATATCAACACCTGCACGGCGTGCCTGTAACCTCCCAAATGCTGTGAGGTCAACATCCAGTACTCCTGCAAAAATGTTACGTTCGTTGCTTGTGCTTTCACCATGCCGAATAAAGTAGGCACGTCCTGGATAATCATCCTTTTGTGCTACTTTGTCAGACCCATTTGAAGACAGACTAGTAGTAGAATTATTAGTTTTTTCCATAAATCACATTTCATAAATCAGGTTTATTTTAAAATGAAACTATTGGTAACTATATAAATTTAGAATTAAGTTATATTAAGATATCTAGCAAATATATCAGGTAAAAAAGTGGTACAAATTCTCAACTTATTCTCATACCAAAAGTCGAATTTCAAAAATTAAACCTCCAAAAGGTTCCTTAAATCGTGAAGACAAACAGAGATTCCAAAAAGCGGGACAGCTACAGTCATTCGTGTTTTGTCAACCGGTAAAAAATCCTCTGCTACCAGCTAAAGTTAAGGTTCCTGTTATCGGGTGGGTTAAGTTTCGTTAATCACGAAATACTCCGTTAGATGCCGTTTTCTCATTTGTTGCACCTAACCGTAGAAAACCGTACAAGCTAAAAAGATGCAACGGTAAGCTACATTATCCCAACCCCTGATTGAAAATCAGGGATTTTTACTGATTGGAATCCAAATTATTGTGTCGCAAACTATCCCCCAATTGACTTGCTTTCAAAAAACATATTGATAGTAAACAATTCATGATTCTTTGTCAAATGCACCACATCAATAGTATGTATGCATGAAATAGATTTGTCCCAACTCGATATCCTCATCAACTGTACTGGCTCACCTACACCTGTCCCAAAGGGATTCGGTTATTTCTTAAGAAACATACTGATAGTAAATAATTGAGTATTTTCTAAATGCATGATATCAATAATAAGTATGCATGAAATAGATTTGTCCCAACTCGACCTTAATCTTCTACTGGTGTTATATGCCTTGCTGCAAGAACGTAACGTCACGAATGCTGGAAAAAAAATTGGTTTGAGTCAATCGGCTACCAGTCACGCACTTCAACGATTACGTCAAGTGTTCAATGATCCACTACTTGTACGGTCAAAAAAAGACATGCTTCTTACACCATGTGGTCTTTCTCTACTTGAACCACTAGAGAAAATTTTGTTAAATATCGAGCAGCTAATTCAACCAACCGTTTTTGAACCTAAAACAGCACTAGGTACAATCGGGCTAGCTGTATCAGATTACGCAACCGTTTTGATTCTTCCTATGGTTTTGAAGGAAATTTCTCAGCAGGCTCCTCAACTGAATATCGAATGCCATATTTGGCGTGGTGAGACATTAGATAACTTACGAAATGGAGCCATCAATCTAGGCTTAGGAGTTCCTAAGCTACCGGAAACTGAGGAGTTTAAATCCCAAAAGTTATTTGTAGAAGATTTTGTGTGTATCGTTCGGGCTGACCATCCTATCACTCAAACGGATCTTACAGTTGAATCTTATCTTGCTTTGCCACACGGGTCGGTCACGCCTATAAACGTAATCCCGATTAAAGGCCATCTGGATAATGTGTTCTCAAACTTAGGCGTAAAGCGTCGAGTGATGTTGAAGACACCACATTTTCTCTCGGTTCCTATGATTGCGGAACAGACTGATCTGATTTTTACCTTGCCTCGTCGAATTGCAATGCAGTTTGCTCAATATACAAACGTTGCTATACTTGAGCCACCGATTGAACTTGGTCAGTACGATTATCTTATGATTTGGCATCAGCGTTATCATGAGGATCCGCTACATATTTGGCTACGCTCACTAATAGTGTCCCAAACCCAGGACTTTGAAACTAAGAGCAAAAATTATTAAGCAAAAAAATATTTTATTTATACTTTTTTCTGATAACATAGTCAAAAATGGATCTACCCACTGCTAATCTTTAGTGATAAACCAAGTAGCTGACGCGATCGCTCATCATACATTGCCTCTGTCTTATTGTTGGCAGCTTCGATTTGAACGGCATTCATATTAACCGCATCCCTCAAATCAGCACCCCTGAGGTCAGCACCTGCTAAGTTCGCATTCAGTAGGTTGGCATTTTTCAGTCTGGCACCCGACAGATTGGCATTTAGCAAATTAGTTTTTTCTAGCTTGGCACCTCCTAGGTCAGCGTTCACCAAGCTAGCGTTTTCCAGCCTAGCACCCGACAGGTTAGCATTTGCCAGTCGGGCGCTCCTCAGGTTGGCATTTTCCAGTCTGGCACCCGACAGATTGGCATTTTCCAGTATGGTACTCCTCAGGTTGGCATTCAGCAACTTGGCGCCCATTAGATTCGTATTCTTTAAGTTCGCTTCCCTCAAATCGACATTTTCCAGCTTGATCCCCGCTAAGTTGGCATTCAGCAAGTTGGCCTTCTCTAGCTTGGCACCTCTAAGATCGGAATCACTCAGATCCGCATTCTCTAAATCAGCACCTCTGAGGTCGGTATCTTCTAAATTGATACCTGCCATATCAGCATTCCTAAAATCAGCATCGCTGAGGTTCAACTTACTCATCAGTTCTGCGTCAATTAAGAAGCGCACCACATTGCCTTTGCGCTCTCTGTCTTCTCCTAGCCGCCGCAATATTGATAAAGTCCTGGCACGGATCACATTCAGAGCGACTTCTTGTACCGGATCATCCTTACTTAAAATAGACAATTTTTTGTCAAGCAATAATTCTGCCAAGCGATCAAAATAAGCTTGTAAAGCTTCTTCACATAGATTAATATTAGCTATCTCTTTGTCCAGTTCTGCTTGCTCCTCAGCCCGTTTTTCTTGCTGCTGCTGAAACAAAGCTCCCAAAACCGTCAGCGAAAATGGGACGATCAATGTATTTACCCATTCTATAAGTGTCGCCCCCGATTCAGGCTCTTTAGTAGTGATGCGCTTGATAGTTGTAATTTCTCCATTTTTTTCTATAGTTTCTGTGACGATTGATACATCTGGTTCTGAACTAAGTCCAGTCCAGTCTGCCCATACCCAAGCTCCTTTTTGAATGGTTAAGGGTGGAAAAACTACCAAAATTGCGGCAACAACAAGAATAGAAATAACCCCAATCAACAATTTATTTGGAGTCAACCAAGCAAGCTTTTTTGTTAAGCTTGTCAAATCCATACTAAACTATTCTCCCTTAATTTCTGATATTGTAACCGTTCGAGTGGGTCTAGAAGAGCTATAAAATTCAGAAGGCAGAAGGCACCCACGCTTAAAAACGTGGGATTGAAACAAGGATGCTTTATACCTCTTGGTACTCTCCGCTCAGTATAATTCTTTTAAAGTGGGCAATGACCCACAACTAAAGTTGTATTGATATTTCTTTCCTTCTGCCCTCTGCCTTCTACTTGGTGCCTTTCTTGGTAAGCTGTTTAAGACATCATTCTCAGCTTGATTCGTAAAAAAATTAAAGTCGGAAAAGTAGGAGAATTTTTTTGATAAATTAGTTAAATCTCCGGTATTCATCCGTTGAGATGGTTTAGATGATGGTACCTGAAAGAACTTGAGTTATAATTGTGGTCGATATAGATCTACTTAAGTGTACCAAAAGTAGCAATTTAAAAATTTACTATTATAGACCTTGCAAGTATAGGTAGGGTATGGGCATGTCTGTCGTGTTGCCAAAATTTATGGGAAGAGAGTTTGATTTTCTTTAGTTAAGACTTTCAAATTCTCATATTTTATATATTTACAAAATGAATATTATATGCATTTTAAAAATATCTTGTGGAAACAATTCCTAACACTGATTTTAGACTCATGAAAGAAGGCCATGTAGACCGTCGTACTCAACCGAAAAATTGGCTCACTCAGCTCAGTGTTCGCACTAAGCTCATCGTTATGCTGCTGGTGGTCAGCTTCTGCTCAGTGATAGCAAGTACAAACATTTGCGCTAATGCTGGTAAGGAAATTCTGTCGGAAAAGGTGTTCAATCAGTTAACCACTGTACGGGCTACCCACGCGCAACAGTTCCAGCAGTACTCCAAGTTGCTGGTTGACCACGTCGAGACCCTTAGTGAGAACGCAATGTTTATCAGCGCGATGAAGGAGTTCAAGCAAGCGTTTGATAAACTAGCTACGGTAAACGTGCCCAAGGCATATGATGACAAACTGGAGCAGTTCTACAGTAAGGAGTTTATTCCCCGTCTTAAACAGAAGATGGAAGCTGCACCGCAGCCCGAAACTTTTCTGCCCACAACTACAGCCGCCCGCTACATTCAGTATCACTACATTGCCAATAACCCCTATCCCATTGGTGAGAAATATAAGCTAGTAGACCCCAAAGATGGTAGTGAATATAGCCGCTACAAAGCTCAATACACAGAGAATTTTCATAATATCATTGAGCGCTTTGGGTACTACGATATTTTTCTGATTGATATGCAAGGAAATATCGTTTATACGCTCTTTAACGAAACCGATTTGGCTACTAACCTGCTGTTGAGTCCCGCCGATGACAATAATTTGAGTCAAGCGTTTCGAGATTGTCGCCGCTCTAATAGCAAAGGGTTGGTCAAAATCGTTGATTTCCAACCCTACCTCAGATCCTACAATATGCCGTCGGCATTTGTGGCTGCCCCGATTTTTGAGGGAGCGCAGATGATTGGCGTGTTGGCGTTCCAGACGCCAACTAGTCGAATTAATGACCTCTTTAACCATGCTAAGAAGTGGAGAGAACACGGATTAGGGGAAACAGGAGAAGTCTATTTGGTAGGACCAGACCTGTTATTGAGAACAGACTCTCGGTTTTTGGTTGAAGACCCAGACAAGTTCGCTCAAACGCTGCGTAACAACGGACTGCCTGAAGCAACCATCAAGAAAATCCGCGATTATAAGACAACAATTCTGCTTCAGCCCACTCAAAATGAAGGGATAAAACAGGCATTTCGGGGTAAGACGATGACAATGCGTAGCAGAGACTACCGGGGTATTGAAGTGTTGGGAGCCTATGCTCCGATAGAATTTGCTGGCTTGCAATGGGTAATCGCCGCCAAAATGGATGTCGCTGAAGCCTTTGCATCCATCAGTCACTTTGAACGAAAAGTCCTTGTTGCTGCTGCTTTAATCATGGTAATTGTCACCTTAGTAGCGATGTGGATAACGCGGGTTTTTGTCAAGCCGATTGAGCGCCTAATTGCCACAACGCAGAAAGTGGAAGCCGGCAGTGAAAGTGCGATGGTAGTGTCGGGAACGCGGGATGAATTTCACGATCTAGCGACGGAGTTCAACAAGACGGTGTATAGCTTTCGCCACCAAATTCGAGAACGTGAACACCGCCTTGCTGAGAGTGATACCTTGATTACGCAACTCTTACCGCTACATATTGCTAACCGCCTCAAAGCCGGAGCGGGTGTGATTGCCGACCCGATGCCCAACGTCACAGTTATGTTCACCGATTTACATCGCTTCACGCGGCTTTCTCAGATCATGAGTGGCGAGCAGATTGTGTATCTCCTAGATGAATTAGTGGATGCGTTTGACGATTTGGTAGATAAATATGGTCTGGAGAAGATCAAAACCATTGGTGATGGCTATATGGCAGCCTGTGGCTTGTCTATGCCTCACCTCGACAGCGACAAGCGGGCGATTGATTGTGCGCTGGAAATGATCGCGCACGTTCGCCGCTTCAACAATGAGCGAGGTTTGGATCTCGATTTGCGAGTTGGTATCAACACTGGCGAAGTGATAGCGGGTGCGGTTGGGAAAACTCGGTATGCTTACGATATCTGGGGTGAAACCGTGAATATTGCCTATCGGTTAAAGTCTGCTGCCCCACCTGGAGGAATCCTAGTTTCTGCAACTATCCATGAACGTCTCGTTGACATGTATGAGTTTGAGCCGTCTCGACCGATCGCAGAACCTGATAAGGAAGCACTAGAGGCTTGGCTATTGCGAAGTGAGCGCAAAGTTGTTGCCGAAAAGGAAAAAGAGCGTGTTTCTAATGGGACTGGCACGGCAACTAAAGCTACTAGGCGAACAGAGGCTAACCGTTTGGGTCAGGTGAGAGATGAGATGGGTAACAAGGGCGAGGCGGTGGACAGATCTAAGCTGGATCATTCTTTGAGCCGTACCGTCATCCAAGCGGAATCTGGGAATGGAGCCAAACGAGAATTTAGTGACAAGTTGTTGAATTCAGCTAATGAACAACTAGGAAATACTCGTGTTCAACCAGCATGGCGAAATGGTAAACAAGACATAGCGGATCGCCGCGTCAATGACTCTCTCAAAAAGAAATTGAGCATCTGGAATCGACTTTGGAAGCGGTAATTTGTACGGACGACTTGGAGACAACTGACCCCTGTGTGCACGTGGAACTGTTTGATGAATACCTCAAACTGGAATGAGCCTTGGTTTATTTGGGCGATCGCATTAGGCTTTGGCTTTCCATTGCTGACTATTGTGCTAGAAGAGGTAATTCAGCAGTTGAAGCGACGGAACAATGCCTTTGCTCCAATTTTGCAACTGGTAAAGAATTTCGTCCTGCCGACTTTCATCCTCCTAGTATTTGTTCGAGATGTCTTTAGGCTTGACCAACAAGGGTCACTCTCCAAGATTCTGGAAACGCTGTTTTTGATATCGGCGATCAACATTGTTTTGTCCCTGATCAATGTATGGTTATTTGAGCGGACACAGACAGAGTCTTGGCAGTCCCGGATACCAAAACTACTGATTAACCTTTGTCACTTCTTAGCTATTTTAATTGGTGGGCTACTGATTCTCTCAAAGGTATGGAGCGTTGACCTAGCTGGACTAGCGACTGCTCTAGTCGTAGTCGCGCTTGTCATGGGTCTAGCCTTGAAAGACCCGCTTGGCGGCATTTTGACCGGAATTATGGTGGTGTTTGAGCGCCCGTATCGTGTAGGAGATTGGCTGAAGGTCGGCGAAGTTGAGGGTCAGGTGACTGATATTAACTGGCGATCAGTACGTCTGTTAACGACGGATCGCAAAGCGATCATCTTGCCCTATCAGGTAATCGGGCAGGAAGTTGTTTGCAATCATACTGGGAATGATCATTTCTCTTCCGCCACAATTAAGCTGAGTTTCTCCTACGACAATCCGCCCAATTTAGTTAAGCGAGTCCTCACAAATACAGCTCTGTCAGTCCGAGGAATTCTAGAAACTCCGCCCCCAGAATGTACTCCTGTTTCCTATGAGGGATCATTCATTACTTATGAGCTGGAATTCTATGTCAAAGATTTTGCAGCAGTTAAGCCAATTCGAGGTGAATTGATGTCCCGCCTCTGGTACGCTGCTCGCCGTAACGGTCTTGTACTTTACCACTACAACTACGAATGCCAGGTAGAGCTACCAACTAACAGAGTCGAAAATTCTAAGCACAAACTTAGCCAATCGTTCTCTTCTATACCTGCCTTCATCCCGCTTACCAAAGAGCAGCGTCAACTCGATGATTTAGCCAAGGGAACAACCATTCAACACTTTGGTGCAGGAGAGCAGATCGTTTGCCAAGGTGAGCGTGTTCGTACCTTATACGTCATTATTGCTGGGTCTGCCAGCATGACGGTTCAAGATGATGCTGATGCCGACGAGTTAAAGGTTCTAACTCTGTGCCCTGGAGAATTTTTTGGGGTACAGTCACTGTTTAGTCGCAGCCCCAGTCCCGTCTCATTCATGGCGGCAGAGGACATAGAGGTGATGGTGATCGGTGCAGATGCGCTTGATGCGATGCTGGTACGCCAGCCAAGCTTATCGCATGAAATGGCTAAAGTGATTGAAGTCCGAGAGAATGCTATTAATGTGGCAAAACGAGCTAATCAAACTGAACAACGCTCTATTGATAATGGACATAAAACTATTGATTGATTAATTTGTAATTTAGTTTTATTCTACTTTAACATAGTGGGACTTCAAACTATAGCTTACTACTCAGTACACTTCATCATGACTGCCAATATCTACAAACACAGCTTTTGCATTTTCTGCGAAGTGGAACAATACTCTCTCATCGTAGTCTATGCTAAAACTCCACGGATCCTTGAGTTTTCCTGATAGTTTGTGCGTTTTCAGGCTCGTATCAAATGGGTCAATTGTGAACTGCTCTAATTTCTGCCAAAATCTCGCTTCCAAATCTCAATACCTTTGCCAAAATAAGAGCCTACAAAAATTTTGGCAAAACTGGCAAAAAGACCCATACATAAGCGTTTAGTTGACCCTGTAGTTTTGACTCTCAAACCCTTTATGCTGCGGGCAATACGTTAAAAAAATCTTGCGACAAACCTTGAAGGAATTTTTAGGACTTATTGTTTTGCCAAGCCTCAGAGAAATGGGAGTTTAGACATCAACTCACCCTCGTTAATTGGCAAAGGTATTGAAATCTACATTGCCTTTAATACGCTTTTTTAAAGCACGCTTGAATGAGGAACTGAAACTGACTTCCACTATTATTCCTCTAGTAGTTGTCTCAGTTCATTGATATTGGAAGAAAACTTTAGTTCCCCTTTTTGCTGCTCAACCTGTGCTGACTTTAAGTTCCTATGGATCTGTTCGCGACGTTCTTCGCCCAGATACTGCTTCAGTAGCAGTTGAATTTCTTGCTTTTCGTCAGTGGAAAGACTTTTGATTGCCTCAACCACATCACTGAAAGTCATGGTTTGTAAAACCTTAACGTATCTACATCGACTAATTTAACACGCTGTTTGTTCTTGGAAGATGAAAAGACGTAACAAAAAATATTAATGCAAGAAGTCTAGTTAACCATCAACTCACAACCGCTCCCAAACTATCTTGCAGTTTTGCCACCATTTCAGCACGAGCTGAAACTTCCAACTTACGAAACATCCGTTTGAGCGCCTGCTTCACAGAATTTTGTGTGATCCATAGTTGTTCGCCAATTTCCCCATTGGTTAACCCCCGCGCTACCAACTCAGCAATTTCTAACTCACGGGGAGTCAGACGACTAGCAAACGAGCACACAGGTGTTTTTGGTTTGGCGCGTAAAGTTGCAAGTTTTGCAGAAACATGAAGGCATAAAGCACTCATGTCCCCGAGATCATTGACGTTAAAAGCTGCAGTTCCACTCGCACGAGCAAGATTAAGCGTTCCCACTAGACGTCCATCACAAACAATTGGTCCACTCATCACGTGTTCATGATCATGGCGCGAGCAAAAATGCTTCCACTCTCCTGTAGGTAACACCAATTGCTCGTGAGCTGGAGCATGACGTTCAACCACGTAGCGTCCAACTGGGTTGCTTTCCATACACACACCAGGAACATCCTGAACATTCTCTGTTAGGAACGGCTCATCCAACAGATGAATCCCCCAATGCTGCACGCCAAAATACTCCGCCACTGTATCTATCAGAGCTAGTCGTAATTCTTGCTCATTGCTCACAGAAGCTATTTCATAAAATACAGTTTGGAGAGACTTTTCCATAGGTGTACCCACTTGGGGTCTATGCGAAACTTAATAATTACTTCTATGCTAATAGCAGCAAAGGTAAAAAGCTAATATAACTGGTGATATATAGGAGAAACAATGACAGTAACACAAGTTTCTGCTCAAGAACTTTTTCGTGCTGCTTACGAAAACCGCTACACTTGGGAAACAAACTTCCCTGGCTACACCGCAGATGTCACTTATAAGCAAGACGAGCAGGTGTTTACAGGAAAAATTCGTATCAACTCAAATCTCAAAGCGGAAGTTTTTGAGATAGAAGATGAGCAGGCAAAGCAAGTGATTCACAATCAAGCTTGGGAAATAGCGATTCACCGCATTCGTCGCTCCTTTGAACAAACCCACGGCGAGAATACATTTCGCTATGGTGCGACTGACGAAACTGGTGCGGTTGAAATTTTTCTAGGCGGAAAGTCCGAGGGCGATCACTACAAACTCCGCAATAATGAAGTTTGTCTCGTCCACCGTCATATCCACGGTGTTGTTGTGACAATTAACACGTTCAGCAGTCATGAGACCGGAGAAGGTTACCTGTCCCACCAATATGATTCTGTTTACCACGATCCAAAAACGGGTGAACAAAAGGGCGGAAGAAGCGAGTTTACAGATGAGTACGAAAAAGTTGGTGATTACTTTATTCTAAATCGCCGAGAAATTCGGACCCAGACAGCAGCACAACTATCGATTCAGGAAATTATCTTTTCTAACATTCAGTTGTTGGAACCTGTAGCTGCTTAAGTTTTTTGATAGGGCTAATATATGCAACGTGCATATATTAGCCTGTATTTTCATAGACTTATTTTTTACCAAGTTACTTATAAGTTTTACTTGGGTTCCATATAAATAATCTAAATCTAATAACTATCTAGTTCTTCTTGTTTTTTTAACCTCTGTTGTACGACAGATAACTGGTGCAGACAGAATCACAAAAGCAATCAAAGCCAAATTAGTAAACATTGTTTAACCCCTGTTATTTTTTAAGTCCTTCTGGGTATAAGACTACAGATGGTTCCGGCGAAGTTCCAGAAATTTCTGATATTTAGGACACTTTTCAAACCTTCATATATAAACTACTTTTTTATCTACAGGTTGTATCATGTATGTCCCAATTTGAAACCGCCCTCGCCGCCTATCAAAGTTTCACAGACTCTTTCCAAAGCCTTATTATCAGTACCGTGAGTGCTGATAACACCCCCAATGCTAGCTATGCTCCTTTTGTGATAGATGACAGCAGAAATATTTACATCTATGTCAGTGGTCTTTCTACCCATACTCAAAATCTTCATGCTGTCCCCAAAGCAAGCGTATTATTTATTGATGATGAGTCTCAAACTAAACAAATTTTTGCCCGTAGCCGTTTAACCTTTGACTGTACAGCTACCTTAGTAGAACGCGAGACTGATTTATGGAAGCAAATTGTAGATAGCTTTGAAGCGCGTTTTGGAGAAATGATTCAGATATTGCGGGATTTAGCAGACTTCCGCATTTTTCAACTGACGCCAAGCAAAGGTCGCTTTGTCATCGGCTTTGGTGCTATTTATGATGTCGATCCGAATGACCTCAGCACCTTGACTCATATTACTGGTGAAAGCAAAGGATAGCAAAGGAATAACAGCAACCAACCCAAATATCGTTTTGTAATTTGTGGTCGGTTTTCCTGTCAATAGGCATCAGGATTTAAACATTCAAAGCAAGTCGTAATAAAGCTAAAATAGTACCACTATGAAGGACTATGCCTAATTTGTGATTTTATGACTTCTGCTGCTCCAGTAAAAACTGAATACGAGGCGATTATTGGTCTGGAAACCCATTGTCAACTCAGCACCAAAACTAAAATTTTCTCTTCTAGCTCTACGGCATTTGGTGCTGACCCCAATACTAACATTGACCCGGTTTGCATGGGTTTGCCTGGTGTCTTGCCCGTACTGAATGAAAAAGTTCTAGAATATGCTGTTAAAGCAGGTTTAGCGCTGAATTGTCAAATCGCCAAATATAGCAAATTTGACCGCAAGCAATATTTCTATCCTGACTTACCCAAAAATTATCAAATTTCTCAGTACGACTTACCCATTGCTGAACATGGCTGGTTAGAAATTGAATTGGTAGATGCTGACGCTAACCCTGTTCGCAAAAAGATTGGTATCACCCGTCTGCATATGGAAGAAGATGCAGGGAAATTGGTACATGCAGGAAGCGATCGCCTTTCCGGTTCCACCTACTCTCTGGTAGATTACAATCGTGCTGGCATACCTTTAGTAGAAATTGTTTCTGAACCAGATTTGCGTTCTGGACAAGAAGCCGCTGAGTACGCCCAAGAATTGCGTCGAATCTTACTTTACCTGGGCGTCAGCGACGGGAATATGCAAGAAGGTTCTCTGCGTTGTGATGTTAATATCTCCGTGCGTCCTGTTGGACAAAAGGAATTTGGCACTAAAGTAGAAATCAAAAACATGAACTCGTTCAACGCCATCCAACGGGCGATTGAATACGAAATTGAACGGCAAACTGCAGCAGTAGAAGCTGGCGAACGTATCATACAAGAAACTCGTCTGTGGGAAGAAGGTTCTCAACGTACAATTAGTATGCGGATTAAAGAAGGTTCTAGCGATTACCGCTACTTCCCCGAACCTGATTTAGCTCCCATCGAAGTTTCAGAACAACAATTACAAGAGTGGCGCAGTCAACTTCCTGAACTCCCAGCCCTCAAACGCCATCATTATGAAAGCGAGTTGGGGCTGACTGCTTATGATGCGCGAGTCTTGACGGAAGAACGTGCAACTGCTGAGTATTTTGAAGCGGTAATTGCTGCAGGGGCAAATCCTAAAGCTGCTGCTAACTGGATTACTCAGGATGTCGCCGCTTACCTCAACAAAAATAAACTCAAGATCACCGAAATTGGCTTGACACCCACTAACTTGGCTGATGTAATCACTCGGATTGAGAAAGGGAAAATTAGCAATGCGATCGCCAAAGAAAAACTACCAGACTTGCTGAGTGGGACTTCTCCTGAAGAACTGTTTAAAGGCAAAGAACTCATCACTGATCCCAGCGTACTGGAATCTATTATTGATGAAGTCATGGCTGCCAATCCCAAAGAACTAGAAAAGTACCGCAACGGTAACACCAACCTCAAAGGCTTCTTTGTGGGACAAGTTCTGAAAAAAACCAACAAACTCGCAGAACCCAAACTCACAAACCAATTGGTGGAACAAAAGCTGAACGGCTAAACTCTGTAAAGACGTTGGGTTTAACATCTCCATTTTTCCAGTAAGCCCCTGCTTAACAATTCTTTACAAAAAAAATCCTAAAAAATCAGGAAAAAGGGGTGACACCCCCCACCCCAAAGAGTATATACTATGTTTAGTAGATGCACCCTGATGATCTGGAGAGCTACCCAAGTGGTTCTCCTTTTTTATTTCTTTAATTTGGTTACTTGTCCGGTCATTACGGAACGTATCGGGCATTGCAACGCTAGAAAGTGCGTTACCGCTTCGGTTAATTCAAAATTCAAAATGGACTGCGTCGCGCTGCGCTAACAAAATTCACGCATTGAAGATCCCTTCGGGGTGACTGGCATCGCGAAAAGCGAACTAACCACGAACGACTAGGCGATCGCCCATAACTTCAACATCTTTCACCTCCACTGGAAGTTTTTTCAATTCATTTGCAACTTGTTGGTTGAGGAGTTTTTCGTCAAGCCCAAAACGTTGATACATATCGGAGAGAGTCAAGCTGAGACTGCCCAACTTAACGCGGGTTGTCTGATCCAAGCTGATTTGTTTATTGTGCACCTTGGGTTTTCCTTCAACCTCTATGTATACGGGGCGATATTTTAAGATGGGCACAGTTGATAACAGTTTGGAAATCGCAACTTGTTCCTGGGATGGCAACTCGTTTAAGGGAATTGTTCTGAAATCTATCACAGCACCTGCAGAGATTTTGCCATCTTGAATTTGAGTATTTGTCTTAACAACTGCTTGAGCAAGCCGACTTTTATCAGTCGTTTGAGCAATTCCTGAAAGAATCAGCGTATTAACTTCATTCGCATCTAGTTGGACTTCACGTTTGGCATTTGCCCCTTTAAGATGCTCAGAAATTTTACTCAATACTTGCTGTTCTGATGGTTGAATCTGGGTTTCGTTTTGCTCTGTTTTGGCAGGTAGACTTGCTGTTGTCGATGGATTTGAGTACCAAGCAGGTAGCTGAGTTGCTTGTTGCCAAAAGAAGAATAAAACAGCACTACTACCAGCGATCGCACAACACAACAGTAACAAAAGTCGCTTGAACATAACCAAATTCCAAGTCGATATTTTAAGTTTCATATTTTTTTATATACATTTTTCTCGACCATTAGGTCTAGGTTCAAAAAAATGTTTAAGCAAGCGTCAGAAGTCTCTAGTGGAAGATTTAAATAGCCCTGGTTACATTCATTTAACATAGGTTTTTTGTTTGGTGATTAGTTCACAATAAAGATATAAAACAATGCTCCCGTGGTTTTTATTTATGCTGCATCGTTTCACTAAACAGGGACTCATTTGCATTACTCAACCAAATCACGCTTGGCTTTCAGGTCAATTGGCACAAGTTTGGGGAAATGAAGACTTTGGTGACTTTGCTCCAAAAAAAGAAGTCTGTCTCGGTGCGGAACTACATGATATTGGTTGGCTGTTTTGGGAACAAGCACCGACGCTGAACCCGAAAACTGGCTACCCTTATAAATTTATGGAACTTCCAACGCGGGAGCATATAAATATCTGGTCTGGTGCTAGACAACTCGCACTTCCTCTGAGTAGGTATGTAGGACTCCTTGTCTCACTTCACGGAACAGGTTTGTATGAACGCTTTACAAGTTGGCAAAACTCAGCAACTTCCTCTCAAATTGTGCAGCAGTTTTTAGAGGGCGAATATGCCTTCCAAAAACAAATGATAGCTTTTCTCAAAAATGACCAATATTATGCACCATATACAAAACCAGAAGTTATTCAGCGCAATAGAAAACTGATAGCTATATGGGATGCACTATCTATCATTTTATGTCAAGAATTAACTAATAGTAATGATGCACATGTTTCTCACGTACCAACAATTGACGGTGAAACCACTGTCAAACTGACTTTAAAAGAGGTTAAAAACAACCATTATCAAGTCACAGTATCTCCTTGGCCTTTTCAATACAGTCAGGTAGAACTTGTTTACGAGGGACGACTTTTACAGGAGACTTTTAGTGATGAAAAAGCGATGCGAGAAGCTTTGATGAGTGATTGTGCGGTGACTCTGAGCACGACTTTGCAACCAGACTAGAAAGCTTTTTATACATAATTTGTTTGCTTGCCCATCTTGTCGCGATTATGTGGTTCTTGAAGAAACATTGGATCAGGACCAGATGGGATAATACCACCTGGATTGAGTGGAAACAAATTCCCGTAGTAGTCTTGCTTGACACTTTCTAAGTCGCAGGTGTCAGCAATACCTCTGATTTGATACAAGTCACGCAGGTAAGGTCCCAGGTTCTGATAGTCCTGAATTCTTTTGCGATTACACTTAAAAAGCGCGTAGTAAACAGTATCGAAGCGGAATAACGTTGTAAACAAACGGACGTCTGCCAGTGTGACAGTCTCACCACAAAGGTATCGACTGCCACTCAATGCTGTGTCAATTTCATCTAGAGCGGTAAACAGTTCATGATAAACTTGATCATAAGCTTCTTGTGTCTGGGCAAAGCCGCAACGATACACCCCGTTATTTACACTGCTGTAAATCCTTTCATTCCATTGGTCAATCTTTTCTTTGAGTTCCTGTGGGTAGAGATCTAGTGTGGGATTGTTTGCCAACTCGTTGAACTGTGAGTTGAGCATCACAATAATCTCTGAACTTTCGTTGTTAACAATCGTCTTTGTTTGGGTGTCCCACAACACTGGAACTGTAAAGCGTCCACCGTAACCAGGTTGTGCTAATTCATAAAGTTCGGCAAGCGTACGACAACCTTCGTATTCCTGATTAAACACCCAACCTCCTTCAATTGGAGAAGGCGACACAATTGTCAGCGATATTGCTTGTTCAAGTCCTTTGAGCGATCGCACAACAAGAGTACGATGTGCCCAGGGACAACCCAGCCCTGCTATGAGATTGTAACGCCCTGTTGCTGGTTGATACAGATTGCCTTGCTCTGTCCCAACAGAGTTTCTAAATTCGCTGTTTGGTCGAATGTACTCGCCTGACTTGTTACGGGGAGCTAATTTCGACATCATCAGATGCCAAATAGTCGTCCAGACGAACTTTCCTAGCTTAATGATGAGCTTTGGTGGAAGTGACTTCTTACCCTTTTTTGTTTTGGTTTGTTTGTCTGCGACTGGTGAAAGGGTTTGTTGTGACATAAGACTAAGCCGCGCGTTGTACAGTTCATAAATTTAATGGTAACGCTACATTTTTCACGCTTAGTTCCACAAGAGTTATTTTATCCCTGAGTCATCTGTCGCAAACATTTTTTGAATCGGTATTACTTACCGAAAACCCCAACCCCGTAGTAGCATATTGCAGAGTTGCAACTGGGCAGATCAACCTTGACTCGATACGTTCCACTTCGAGCTGGAGTCACACCAACAACCGGAATGTCATCATCATCGGTATCAGCCGCAACGACTTGACCACGGTTATTATAAAGGGTAAGGTCTAAATCTCCACAATCTCCGTCGCACACGCCAACGATGCCATATTCGTGACCGGCACGCAGATTTATGGTTAAATAATCAGAGCCACCACTACGAATTGCATCGATAAAAGGTTCATGGGTTAGCTGATAGCCATTTAAACCAGCACGAATTGCACCTCCCATTAATTGCGCCCTTACTTCCTCAATAAAAGTGTTAGCACTCGCGGGAGTTGGTGCAATAAAAAGCAAACCAGAGATGCCAGAGATAATAGCTGCTGCACCTAAAAAATGAGCTTTGATATTCATAAGTTAAGCTTCCTTTTGTGGTAATTTTGTACGGGAATTTATGCACTTGAAATCAAGCACAAGGATTTTGTAGAGACGGGTTTGATCACGTTTCTACAAGCGAATATGTATCTTGCACCTGTTGAAGTTCAAAAAGGCGAGATTACTAGTACACAAGATCTTTCTTAATTTGTGGGATGAGTTGATTGTTGGAACGATCTGTAGGTGTAATACCAAGTTGCGTTCTGTTGTAGTAGCGCTTTAGGGGAGATTGCTTCGCTCCACTTCGTTTCACTCGCAATGACAGGTACTACCGGGGAATTGCAATTTTGTGTAAGATGTGGAAGAAAAAGAATGCGCTCGCAAAGCGACTCAGAACTGGAGCATCGCCTTCTTTTATCCTTTTAACCTCTTCACTTACATCTACGAATTTACCTGTGTTCAAATACGCAATTTCGGATTTTTTTAGAGGAATTACCGAGAGATAAATCTGGAGTTAATTCGCAAAGATACTCTATCTTCTGACAAATCTAATTTGAGTGGTTGAGGATTATTTTTTAATCGCTCATTACCATCTATCCATAAAGGAAGCCACGAATATTTCTTCATCACTTGGTTAAGTGCATAAATTCTTTGTTGTGTCGGTGGATGGCTGCTATTTTCTGTGTAGTCAGAGGGTAAACGAGAAAGCAGGTTAAACACTCGCAAACCTCCATTTGGATCATAACCAGCTTTAATCATATAGGTGTAACCGATTTCGTCTGCTTGAAATTCATGCTGGCGACTTAATGCTTGTATGGTTCTATCAAACTCTTGTTTTTTCTGAAGAATAATTTGTTGTTTCATGACATCTTTTGTAGCTGGATATATGGGAGTTTTAGATTTTCTCCGTTCTTGTGCAATCCAATTGTTATATTCTGACTGTGCTTGTTTGAGTAATTTTTCTTTTAAACTAGCTTCTGTTTCTTGTTGCTGTGCTAAATGGCGTTGTGTGTGGTGGGCTAATTCATGACTGATAATAAAAGCTAAAGTTGCATCATCACCGTGGATTTGATCTAGCAAGCCTTTGTAGATAACTATTTTATTTAATTCACCCGCGTATGCACTGAAATTATATTCATCAGTGATTTGAAAGCGCCACGGGTGCTCATCAAGTCCATTGGCACGAATCACTCTTTCCGCTACGCTGTAAACCCATTTTAGATTATTATTTTTTGGTTGTAATCGTGGGGTGGAAGTTGATGAATTTGTAGTTGTTGAAAGTGATGGTAATGTATTTATGGCATGGGCTAAACCTGATGTATTGAGGTTGAGTAAAACGCTGCTGCTAAGACCTAATGTGGTAAAAAGGAATTTGCGGATGTATGAAGATGCCATAATCGTAAATGCTTATTTGCTTCGTTTCAATGCCTTTGATTATGTTTACGAAATGACAACTGTGTTATTACGCATTTTTTAAAATTTTCTCAATCCAGCAGGGGTTGCCCAAAAATAACGATAAAACGCAAGCGATACCTACGCTAAGCTATGCGATGGGCGAAGCCCCGCCAAGGGCGATCGCACTGTCCCCTAATCTTACAGACAAGCGAGTGCGTGAAGACGCACGCTGCGCGATACGCGTAGCGTCAAGCCTCCGGCTTATCGCACTCTGTACCCGTCTGAGCGCAAACCGCACGCTCCGTGTTCGCCCTCGCTTGCGCTTACGCGATGGACTTTTGCCCCGACTTTGGCGCAACCAGATATAGCTAGAAAGCTAGAATGTCAGGTGGAGTGCATACTCTTCAGTAAAATTTTAGAATAGAACTAAGGTACTAGGAAATGAACATTTCCCTAAATCCTGAACAAGAGGATTTTATAAAAAAACAGATAGAAAAGGGTAAATATACTAATGCTTTAGAAGTTATTAGTGCTGCTTTTAAGGTACTAGAAGAAAAAGAATTACAGCCTGATAATTCGCCTCATACAAATGAAAATAAAATAGTCTTAGATGATGATAAAATACGAAGTTTAATGAAATTTAGCGAATCTGCAATAAACGAATATTGGCTTAACGAAGAGGAAGACGAAGCTTGGAAAAACCTATACAATACTTGAGCAAGGGTGATGTCATTAAGCTAAAATAGGAATTAAAGCGAATACTGCGTATTATCTACTTTTAACCAGCCTAATTTTTAGTATAGTGAACTTTTATGGCAAAAGATAGATTTCATAATGTTGTCAGAAATGCTTTAGAAAAAGACAGATGGATGATTACGGCAGATCCTTATGAAATCAATGTGAATGATGTAGATTTTGAGATTGATTTAGCAGCAGAGCAACTTTTAGGAGCAGAGCGAGAAGGACAAAAAATAGCGGTGGAAATTAAAAGCTTTATTAGTCCATCGAATGTTTCAGAATTTCATACTGCTTTAGGACAATTTTTAAATTATCGGGATGCATTAGATAAAATTGAACCCGCTCGCTTACTTTATTTAGCTGTTCGTGTCCCAGTTTATGAAACTTTTTTTCAAAGGAAATTTATTGCATCGGCAGTTGCAAAATATCAATTACGATTGATGATTTACGATGTACAAGAGGAGGTTATTCGTCAATGGCTGTAGAAAAATATCGGCAATATATTCGACATCTTCTTTGCGAACGGCAAAAGCGAGCTTCGATGTCACGAAATTACGAAGAGTATGAAGTACAAACAATTTTCGACGAACAGCAAGATCACTATCAACTACTTTATGTTGGCTGGCGTGGAAATAAACGCGATTTTGGCTGTATTTTACATCTCGATATTAAAGATGGGAGAATATGGATTCAACATGATGGCACAGAAGAGGGGATTGCCAATCGATTAGTTGAAATGGGAGTACCCAAGCAAGATATTATTTTGGCATTTCACGAACCCTATGTGCGTCAGTTTACCGGGTTTGGAACTTGAGAAATAAAAGCACGGGAAAGAATTAATATAGCTTCGCTAAAATAAAACCACCTGCTGTCACAATATGAACTATGACCTATACCCCACCCAAGCTTATCACTTTCGAGCAATTTCTCGTTGAGTATGGGGATAATCCGCGTTACGAACTTATTGACGGAGAATTACGTGACATGGAACCAACTGGTCCTCATGAAGAAGTTGCAGGAAATATTGCTGGTAGAATTTATACTGAAATTCTTCGTACTCATTTAAACTGGTTGATTCCCAAAACTTGTTTGATTAAACACCCACGCGCAGAAGCAACAGCATTACGTCCAGATGTGATTGTTTTAGATAAAGAAAAACTCGCTAAAGAACCACTTTGGCAAAAGGAACCTATTATTTGTAATGGTAATACGATTAAGCTGGTTGCGGAAGTTGTGAGTCAGTGCGTTGCGCGGGTTCCCCGCGTTGAAGCAACTGACGAACCCGTAAGGGTGAGTACTAATTGGCAAGATGATTATGCAAGAAAAGTTGAAGAATATGCTTTTCTGGAAATTCCTGAATATTGGATTGTAGATTTTCGTGGTTTGGGTGGTTTGCAATTTATCGGTAATCCCAAACAACCTACTTTTACTGTATGCCAATTAGTTAATGGTGTATATCAGCAGCAACAATATCGCTTGGGAGATACTATTTCTTCTTATTTATTCCCAAATTTAGATCTGAAACTAGATGATGTCATGCCATAGCGATAAGCCGGAGGACTTCGGCGTGAGCGCTCAGTCGAACGCTTGACGCTACGCGTATCGCACTTTTTTTAAACTACACAATACAGATATTTAGTTGTTGTAAAGGTAAAATTACAAACTTAAGGTTGCTGTACTTCACAAGTAGTTAATCCCTTAGCTCTTTTTATAAACTTCTCATCAAAAGTATAAAATTGTGTATGATTTTGACTATTGGCAAGGTGAAAAGCATCCGCAAAATCTAAGCCAGCTTCATGCCATTGCAGCGATTGAGCCACCACATTTGCGTTATTAAGATGAACATTTGGTAAGCCGAAAAGTTTTCTTAAAGCTTCACAAATCTCGACAGGTTTAAATTTATAGGCAAATCTAAGCACCCATTCAGTTTCGAGAATGACAGTATCAGGTATAAAAACATTCTGTGTTTGAAAAATTTCTAGACTCTTTTGGTATTGTAATTCGTCATCTTGAGTCAAAAAACGCACAATTATATTAGTATCAACTGCCACCATGCCATGATTCCTCTATACCCTGACGGATAGCATCATCCATTTCTTCAAGAGTTTTTGGTATGCCTTGGTATTTTAAGCATCCACCAACATCAGCCAATGTGGTTTCTAAAAAAGGTTTTTTTGGTTTCAGAAGAATTCCGTCACCCATATCAATTGCTATTAGTTCCTGTCCCACTTCCCAGCCATGAGACTTTCGCAATGGTTCGGGAATCATTACTTGTCCTTCATTGGAGATTTTTGTGATTTCCATAATTGAGAGAACATAAAATATAATTATTCTGTTGAAATTATTGTATGTGATTCTTTGCGGATAGTAGCTAGTTTCTCCATAAAATCGTCAAATGTTGGATCGTTAGCAAATATTCCTGCATACTTCATCTGAGTTATTTCTTGGTGAGGTAGTTCTTTAGGATTAACTTCGATAGTCACAAACTTACCTGTTGCTAATTGCGTTTCTAACGCCGTTTTAACCTTTGATATAGCTTCTTCTTCTGTATTAGCCTCAACCATTACATTTGGCATACCAACCACTGACGCTACAAAGTTATCTTTTTGATTTTGAACAAAAATTTGGTATTGCATAATTGTTTATCTTTCGGTTGAGAAATAAGAATTATCTATAGATAACATTATAACCTATACCGATGGTTTCCAATATCGCTGAGTTCGGCGGTTTTTTTTCTGACATCAAAATATCGGCTATTTGTATAGGTTCTTATGAAATAGAAGATTTTGAACTCGATTTGAAAAATTTGCGGGAGTTGGGTAGGTTGTGATTGTTATTAGAGCAGGTTAGTATGATAAGCGTTGACACCAAAGACCAGAAGATGCCTGAAAATGCCAAACTAGAGGTAGAGATTTGTTGAAATCATTTTGGGTTAGGCTATGGGCATTGATGAAATACTTAAAGCTTATCGGGAAGAAATTTTGAGAATTGCGGCTTTGTACGGAGCGTATAATGTCCGGGTATTTGGTTCTGTGGCGAGAGGAGAAGCAAGACTAGATAGTGATGTAGATTTTCTGGTGGAACTTGAACCACAACGAACCTTACTAGATCAAATTGCTTTGATGCAGTCCTTGGAAGAATTGCTAGGACGTAAAGTGGATCTAACTGAACCAGAAACTCTACATGAGTTGATTAGAGATAAAGTGTTGCGGGAAGCTGTGGTGTTGTGAGAGATGATCGGCTGTACTTGAGCAACATCTTTGAATGTATCGAGCGCATAGAGTCTTATACTCGTGATGGCAAAGAGGTATTTTTGCAAACCACTATAATTCAAGATGCGGTAATTAGAAATTTTGAAATTATTGGGGAAGCAACGAAGCGGTTATCTCCCGAAATCAGAGCAGTTTACCCAGATGTACCTTGGCAGCAAGTAGCAGGTTTTAGAGATGTACTGATTCATGATTATTTGAAGGTGAATTTAAATCGAGTTTGGGGCGTGATTGAGCAGAATTTGCCCCAACTAAAGGCAACTATTGAGGCGATTTTGCTTGAATTGGGGAAGTAATTACAGGCTTTCCTGCTAGCTCAGATCTTGCACCATAATGTTCGTCCGCCAAGAAATAAATTTCTTGGCTCAAAGTCCAAGTCCGTTAAAACGGACTGGATAAGTCTTTCAGTCCGTTTTAACGGACTTGGCTTATTAGCCTTGAACTTCAGTTCAAGGCGTACTCAGGTCGAGGTGCAAGATCTAATACGTTCTAGTAATTGCTTGTCTGTCATTATCTGGGGTGTGGCGTATTAAGTTTATTTTGATTTTAATTGAATTAACATCGCTATTGACCCTCAACGCTTGATGTCGTCACACAAACGCCTATCTTCTGCGCTGACATCGGGGTTATTTTTATTTTGTAGGTAGTCTCGTATTAAGCCACACCCCCGCACCAGCAAATTATCTAAATCGAAATTCCACAGTTTTATAGTATTATCACTGGACGCAGAAGCAAGGGTTTTACCATCGGGACTAAAGCTGAGGCTTTGAATATAGGAGCTGTTAAAATTACCTTTGTCTTCTTTGAGAGTTTGAATCTCCCTACCAGTGTTAACATTCCACAATTTCACCGTATTGTCATGTGATGCGGAAGCAAGGGTTTTGCCGTCGGGACTAAAGCTGAGGCTTGTAAACAAGTCTGTATGACCTTTAAGGGTTTTAATTTCCTTACCACTTTTGACATCCCACAGTTTCGCTGTCTTGTCAATAGATGCGGTAGCAAGGATTTTACCATCCGGGCTAAAACTGACGCTATCAACAGTGTTTGTATGCCCTTGAAGGGTTTTAATTTCCTTGCCACTGTTTATATCCCACAGTTTCGCTATCTTGTCAGCAGACCCGGAAGCAAGAGTTTTTCCATCCGGGCTAAAACTGACGCTATCAACAGTGTTTGTATGCCCTTGAAGGGTTTTAATTTCCTTGCCACTGTTTATATCCCACAGTTTCGCTGTCTTGTCCAAAGCAGACCCGGAAGCAAGAGTTTTTCCATCGGGACTAAAGCTGACGCTATTAACATATTCTGTATGCCATTTCAGGATTTGTCTATCACTGTTGACATCCCACAAAATTATCGTATTGTCAGATACGGAAGCAAGGGTTTTTCCATCGGGACTAAAGCTGACGCTATTAACATTGTCTGTATGACCTTTCAGGATTTTAATTTTCTTGCCACTTTTTAGATCCCACAGTTTCACCGTTTTGTCACGAGATGCGGCAAGGGTTTTACCATCGGGACTAAAGCTGGTACTATCAACCCATGATGTATGCCCTTGAAGAATCTTAACTTTCCTAGCACTGTTGATATTCCACAGTTTCACCGTGTCGTCAGTAGATGCAGAAGCAAGAGTTTTGCCATCTGGGCTAAAGCTAACGCCATTAACTCCGGATGTATGCCATTGAAGGGTTTTAATTTCCTTGCCACTGTTTATATCCCACAGTTTCGCTGTCTTGTCAACAGATGCGGAAGCAAGGATTTTACCATCTGGGCTAAAGCTAACGCTATTAACCCAGGATGCATGTCCAGTAAGTGTTTTAACTTCCCTACCACTGTCTGTGTCCCACAGTTTCACCGTGTTGTCAAGTAATGATGCGGAAGCAAGGGTTTTGCCATTCGGGCTAAAGCTGACGCTTGTAACAGAGGATGTATGCCCATTAAGGGTTTTAATTTCTCTACCAGTGTTGATATCCCACAGTTTCACCGTTTTGTCATATGATGCGGAAGCAAGGGTTTTGCCATCTGGGCTAAAGCTGACGCTTGTAACAGAGGATGTATGCCCCTTAAGGGTTTTAATTTCTGTACCACTGTTGAGATCCCACAGTTTCACTGTTTTGTCACTAGATGCCGAAGCGTCAGCTTTTGCCATTCGGGCTAAAGCTGACGCTTGTAACATGTTCTGTATGCCCAATAAGTGTTTTAATTTCTCTACCAGTGTTGAGATCCCACAGTTTCACTGTTTTGTCACTAGATGCCGAAGCAAGGATTTTACCATCCGGGCTAAAGCTAACACTATTAACGGAGTCTGTATGACCTTTGAGAATTTTAATTTCCTTGCCACTGTTGATATCCCAAAGTTTCACCGTATTTTCATTAGCCCCGGAAGCAAGGGTTTTGCCATCTGGGCTAAAGCTGACGCTATTAACGGGGGCTGTATGACCTTTAAGGGTTTTAACTTGAAACTCTTCTACCACCTTTAGCAATGTCGATAGAGTTTGCATCTGTGTTTCCCCTGCTATCCAAGGTTTCCAAATATTTCCTGTAAGGAATTTTCCACCGTTCTAATTCTTCCCGGTTCATCCGCACCAGTAATTCTGGTTGATAATTCTGCAACGCTTTGCCAAAAGGTTCGTAATCATCAAGCGCCTTGCTAAAAAAGTCCGCCCGCAAAGTAAGCACCAGAGTAAAAAACGGTGCATTGTTCACCGCTTGCAGCAATCCATCTAAAAAGATTTTGCGTTCCGATGCATCCGCGCAAAGCGTATAAATTTCTTCAAATTGATCGCCAACAAGCAACAATCGGCGCTGCGAGTCGGGAGATAAAGTTTGGATGCTTTCGATAGTTGTTTGCAGAGTTGACGTATCTTGTCGCAATTGGAGTTCTAGTTTAGCTTCGAGTAAGTGGCGATCGTCGCCATCCTCCAAGTTAAACGCTGATGCCAACGCCAACGCTAACGACTCAAAAGGATTTTTCAAAGGACGAAACGAGAGAATCAGCCAACTATTAACAGTATCCCGACGCAACTGAGGAATTAAACCAGCAAACACCAACGATGACTTTCCGCTTCCAGAAGCACCAACCACAGCAACTAACGGCTTGCTGTTAACGGAGGATACAAGCTGCAAAGTCGCCTTCTCTCTACCAAAAAAATACTGGGCGTTCGCTTCCCCAAACGCCGCTAACCCTTGATAGGGACAAAAAGAAATTATCCCCAAACTTTGCCAAGTTGGTGGTATTTCCGTCTGATTTTGGACAATAACAGGCAACCAACTTGCACAAGGAAATTCTGACTCAAGTTTTTGTAACTCACTCCGCGCATTTCTCACAGAAATATAGAGAGACTTTCCACTAGTAAACTCTTGTAAAAAATACTTCAAAAACTTCTGCGCTACCTGATCTGGTACAGGTTCCCGCATGACAATCACTTGCGGAATATTCAATTGTTCTAATTCGTAGGCAATACCCAAACCATCGCAAGAATTAAAAAACGCTATTTGCAATCGTCTTTTTATCGCCACTTGCAAAGCATCTCTCAATTCTGCCATCGTCAAACTATCACAGTTATTTAAATAAATCCTTCCCTGCATTCCTTGAGTTTGGGAATGTCCAGAGAAAAACAACATATCCCACCCTAGATTATCTTGCAGGTAATGATTTAATTCCTGGCGGGATGGGTTGTCAGTTAAAATAATTTCGGCATCATTGCCACAGAAACTTTGCAAATATTGCTTATCTTCGTCTATATTAATTCCCGTGCGATCGCCTAAAATAATTAAAATTCTAATCTTTTCTCGGTAAGGTCTTTCCCCACGTTCAGCATTGGGTGAGCTTAAAGCCACTTCTACCAGTGGAAACTTACTTAAAATATCCCACAAATGCCAGGGTAGCTGACGTAATTCATGGCAAGAAGTTGTAATAATTATTCTGATTTCATTTTCTGGTTCTAATTCCTTTAAACAATTGACAATTGAGTCAAAAGATGCTGAAGCTAGCCAAGAATTAAAATTCTCCAGTAAGTTTATTGATTGCTTTTCGCACTCTTCATTCAGAGATTGAATATTAATGCTGCGAACTTGAATAGCTTTAATTCTAAATTGACCATACCGACTGCGATAGGTATTGTGCCATGTATTTAATAATGGGGTAATAGTCGTATTGCCTGGTAACTTAGCTGTGATTGTTCGATGAGGTGTTTCTCCATCATTAGCAATTTCTAAAGTTACATTAAGTTCGGAATTAATCTTACCATAAAACTTGAGCAGCACTAATTTTTTCATAAGCAATGTAAATGATTTTTTTTTGTAGGGACGAAGGGCTATAAGAAAGTAGGAACACGGTAGAGCGATCGCCCCCAATACGGTTCGGTTAAGATCCCCCCGCCTGCGGCGACCCCCTTAAAAAGGGGGTAAAAGAGGGTTAAAAGCC
The DNA here is from genome assembly GCF_059505445.1 of Brasilonema angustatum. Lineage (NCBI taxonomy): Bacteria > Bacillati > Cyanobacteriota > Cyanophyceae > Nostocales > Scytonemataceae > Brasilonema > Brasilonema angustatum. Next base: position 46,861 of record NZ_JCACKO010000133.1, read on the forward strand.
CCCCTTTTTAAGGGGGGTTGGGGGGATCTTCAAAAGATTAAAACGTTAACCGAACCGTATTGCGATCGCCCCCACGCAATATACTTATCACACAACGAACTCTTGTCTTACTTTCGACTCTCCTAAAATGACATCAATACTAAATGTCTCCCCAAAATCAGCGCTAAATTCGACTTCAATCCAATTATCTTTCTGCCGAGAAGTCGTATCTAAAACTTCCTCTCCCTGATCATCAATCACAGCCACCTTTAATCCTTCAGATATATACACTTTTTCCCCAGGTATATATTCATCTTTAGGGAGAGACACTTGTATCAAAATTTTCACTTCATCTTGATTTTTAATTGCTAACTGATTTTCTGCTGCGAGCGTCACAATCAAAGCAACAGATTCGCCATTTAACTCCAAACCCAAATCAATTTTTCTACCGCGTGTGATACTGAAACTTCTACACCCCATCCATTCGATTTGTTGCGGATGTAAAAGTTCATCAATTGTCTGCCAGCCTTCTGTAATAACTCCTTTTATCCATTGCTGAAGACTAACTGTTGCTGCTTGTTCTTTCTCCGTCAAATAATCGAGTAAATCGTCTACTGATTGCAACTGACTCAGAGAAACTTTTGCGGCTGCTTGAGTTGTAAAACCTAGAATCGTCGCTGATTTTAAAGATTCGCTCAGCTGCACGGCTACATAGCCAACTCTATCAAATCTAACCTCTGGCGGAATCTCCAAATATTCTGCATTTGGTAAAACAGGACGACACTCTAACTTTCCAATATTTTTGACTTCTAACTCTGCTACATCTATTAAACTCCGCATCCAAGGATTGTAATTATCTTCTTCTTCTTGATTGGTTTCAAAATCCATACAGCGAAGATAAGAATCTACTGCATATACAGCTAAAGTATTGAGATATATTTTTCTGGCATTTTCATTGTTTGATATCCCTTGTCTGCGCTTATCAGCCTTATCATGAGCCTCAAAACTCAAAGGAACTCTAAAAGATATTTGTTCAGCGTTAGCGTTCATAATTAATTATCCTTAATGTTGAAGTGCAAAGAGTGAATGATTGTAAACTACTGTAAATATCTACGAAAATAATCGATAATCTTACGCTTTTTTAGACTCCGTTGGTAAAGCTCAGAAAGTCTTGGTATTGGATGATCTAATTTTTCCGATATATACTTCCACTCTTCTCCATCTAATCTCATTAATAAAATTCGTTGCAAATTGGCATTTATGTCATTTCCGATGTAAGTAATCTGTAAAATCCTTTCTGGATCATCTTTGATAAATTCTCTAAGTAAATAATTTTCGCTATTTTCGTAGGTTTGAGATACTTCTTTTTCTTTTAGTTCTTTGCGAACTCTAGACAATTGCCCTTTCGCCGAATTATCAAAACCAACTTCCAAACTATATAATTCATCCAGACAGAAGATTGCTTGTTGTCGTCTGGCTTGTCTGAGAATCTCAAAAAACCGTGAGTTCATTATTTGATTTACCCAAGCCATAACCGGATGTTGTGGATTGTAATTATGGATATTTTCGCAAATTTTCATCCAGGTTTTTCCCAGTGCTTCGTCATAAATGTCTTGAAAATGAGGATAATCTTCCCATTCTGTAAATCTTTTTATTTTTCCGGAATCCTGAATTTTTTTGATTAACCGATTCAACGCTTTCCTTCGTTCACGACTCTTAGGCGGATGTTGTTGTGCTTCGTTTACTAACTGTCGCAGTTGATAATTTAAAACATCTTCATCCATTGAAACCTCCTGCTTAACTCCAAAAGTTCGGTAATTTGTTGTAAATATCGAAACATTAATATAAAATGATGCGATAAGACTCCCGTACCACTTCAAACCCTTCTACGAATGAGACGGGGAGTTTTTACGCAAAATTAAGAATAATATTGTATGTAGTACAAAACTACATTATTTATAGTATCGAAAATCTATAATTTTCATTAGTGCAATTCGCGATCTCATTCCCTTTGGAAGTTACCATGACCACTTCATCCCGACGCTATCACATCACCACCTTCGGTTGCCAAATGAACAAAGCCGACTCAGAACGTATGGCTGGCATCTTAGAAGACATGGGCTTTGAGTGGTCAGAAGACCCAAATCAAGCAGATTTGATTCTCTACAATACTTGTACAATCAGAGATAATGCTGAGCAAAAAGTATATTCATATCTTGGTAGACAAGCAAAGCGTAAACATGAGCAACCAGACTTAACTATCGTTGTTTCAGGTTGTGTTGCCCAGCAGGAAGGCGAAGCACTGTTGCGGCGTGTGCCAGAATTAGACCTGGTGATGGGACCGCAACACACTAACCGTTTGAATGATTTGCTACAACAAGTGTTTGACGGTAACCAAGTTGTCGCAACTGAACCCGTTCACATTATGGAAGATATCACCAAGCCGCGACGGGATAGTAATGTCAGCGCTTGGGTGAATGTGATTTATGGCTGTAATGAACGCTGCACTTACTGTGTGGTTCCAAATGTACGCGGTGTGGAGCAATCCCGTACACCCGAAGCAATTCGCGCGGAAATGGAAGAAATAGCGCGGCTTGGTTATAGAGAAGTGACTTTACTCGGTCAAAATATTGATGCTTACGGGCGAGATTTGCCGGGAGTCACGCCGCAAGGTCGCCATTTGCACACTTTGACAGATTTACTTTACTATGTCCATGATGTGCCAGGAATTGAGCGGATTCGGTTTGCCACTTCTCATCCCCGTTATTTCACCGAACGCCTGATCAAAGCTTGTGCAGAATTACCCAAGGTGTGCGAACACTTCCACATTCCCTTCCAATCTGGAGATAACGAAGTTCTAAAGCGCATGAGTCGGGGTTACACTCATGAGAAATATCGCCGGATAATCGATACAATTCGGCGGTATATGCCAGATGCGTCGATTAGTGCTGATGCAATTGTGGGTTTTCCGGGTGAGACAGAACAACAGTTTGAAAATACTCTCAAATTGGTAGATGATATTGGCTTTGATTTGTTGAATACAGCAGCGTATTCTCCACGTCCAGGAACACCAGCAGCAATTTGGGATGAGCAATTGAGTGAAGAAACCAAGAGCGATCGCCTGCAACGACTCAATCATCTTGTTGGTATGAAAGCAGCCGAGCGATCGCAACGTTACATGGGACGCACTGAAGAAGTCCTAGTGGAAGACCAAAACACCAAAGACAAAACCCAAGTCATGGGACGTACCCGTGGAAACCGTCTCACCTTTTTCACTGGTGATATCAATAAACTTAAGGGCAAGTTGGTTCAAGTAAAAATTACCGAAGTTCGTGCTTTTAGCTTAACAGGTGAGGAGATTCCGGTCTTGGTTTGCTAGCTGTCAGCGTTAGAGGAACTTTTGGTTTGATTGGATGGTTCGATATCGCGCTTTTTGGCTGCGGTTTCGCAGTTCGCTTGCAAAGAAAAAGTGCTGGTGAGAACCTGTAAGTATTAATTACGTCGAAGTATTCGGAACATGCATTTTTTCTTTTAGTGAACAGGTAAGTATGCAGCAACTAACTTGGAGACAGTTAAAGTTTGTAATAGGAGTTTTTTTGGCTATAGGGATTACTCCAGTCCTAGCTCAAAATACACCACAAAACCCACCCGCACGCACGTATCAACCTGGCTATTGGCAACCGATCGCACGAGTCAATCCAAAAAGCCCATTTGCAGTTGTCCTAGTCAATCAAACAAAGTCTGCTTTGAAATACAATTTTCTTGATGGGCGTGCGGATAACGATTTATCTGTGGGAGCTAATACACAACTCAAAAATATTTCCCTACCAGTTAACATTGCCGTTTACGATCCTTCGCAAGAAGCTGCAACTCAAGAAGCAAGCGGTTTGAGGTATGAAACTTCTGTTACGAATAATGTTCTGACAATCACAATTATGCCTGCTCGAACTACAGGTTATCATGTGATTAACATAGCTAAAAATGGAGCTATTTACAAATACTAGAGCAAACAAATACAAGATACAGCAACTTTGCCCGGATGTGCTACGCTATCTGAATTTGAGGCGTGATAGAGTGTGCAAAAACCATGAGTCAAGAATCCAAACCCCCACAGATTGGTATCACAACCTATGGTCGTCAGCAAGCAACTGCTGTATCCCCACTCAGTGCTTACTCAAATGCTGTACAAGCCGCAGGTGGTGTGCCAGTTTTGTTGCCAGCAACAGAGGTTGAGCCATTAAAACTCCTTGAGCCTCTTGATGGTCTTATTCTTTCTGGTGGTGGAGATATTGATCCAGTTTTTTACAATGGCTCGTTTCATCCTAAGATTTATTCTGTAGATTCACATAGAGATGTTTTTGAACTCCAAATAGCACGCTTTGCTTTAGATAACCACATACCAGTGTTAGGCATTTGCAGAGGATTGCAAATCTTGACTGTAGTATCTGGTGGTACTCTCATTCCTGATATACCAGATAAGTATGGTACATCCGTCTTGCATAGACTAGAACCAGAACCAGGACTGTGGCAATCTACAGAGCATATAATCAAAATCAATCCAAATAGCCGTCTGGCAAAGTTGATTCAAAAAACTCAAATATCTGTGGTTTCATTTCATCACCAAGCTGCACGTAGAATCCCGCCTGGTTGGCATGCTGTTGCATATGCATTGAAAGATGGAGTGATTGAAGCAATCGAACATGAACATCATCCTTGGGCAATAGGTGTTCAATGGCATCCAGAACTTTCTCCAAATGATCCCAATCATCAGCGAATTTTTCAGGGTTTTATACAATCAACACTTTCTCGGAAAAATCTTATTAGAATTTGAGTTTGTGTCTGTGATGGCTCAGTCAAGAAAAATAGAGCAACTTTGCCAAGTTGTGCTACGCTATCTGAATTTGAGGCGTGACAGAGGTATTTCCGATGACAAAGCTGCGGGTGGGATTGCTTTTTGGTGGTCGTTCGGGAGAACATGAAGTTTCTATAAGTTCAGCGCGGGCGATCGCCAGAGCTTTAACGACAGAGCAAAATACTGATAAGTATGAAATCTTGCCTTTCTACATCCAGAAAGATGGACGTTGGCTAGCAGGGGATGTGCCGCAACAAGTTTTGGAATCCGGAACACCGCTGCAATTGCCAAGTACACCTAATGATCAATTATCAGTTGCCAAAAATCAAGTTCTGGGCCGTTGGCAATCTCCTTCCCAAGTTGCAGAAGTAGACGTTTGGTTTCCCATTCTCCACGGTCCCAACGGTGAAGATGGCACAATACAAGGGTTACTCACCTTAATGCAGGTTCCCTTTGTTGGTTCTGGAGTGTTGGGTTCGGCGGTGGGAATGGATAAAATTGCCATGAAAACAGCCTTTGCCCAAGCGGGATTGCCGCAGGTAAAATACAAAGCGTTAAATAGAGCGCAAATTTGGTCGAATCCTTGTGTTTTCCCCAAACTGTGTGACGAAATTGAGGCGACTTTGGGTTATCCGTGCTTTGTCAAACCTGCTAATTTAGGTTCATCGGTCGGTATTGCCAAAGTGCGAACAAGACCAGAATTAGAAGCAGCATTAGATAACGCCGCCAGCTACGACCGAAGGATAATCGTTGAAGCTGGAGTTGTCGTACGAGAATTAGAGTGTGCCGTTTTAGGAAATGATAGTCCGAAAGCTTCAGTTATGGGTGAAATTACTTACGCAAGCGATTATTACGATTACGATACTAAATACACAGAAGGAAAAGCAGGTTTACTGATTCCAGCACCTGTACCGGAAGCTGTCACTCGTCAAATTCAGGAAATGGCAATGCGCGCCTTTATTGCTGTTGACGCTGCTGGATTGGCAAGAGTAGATTTTTTCTACGTCGAAGCTACAGGAGAAGTTTTCATTAACGAAATCAACACATTACCAGGCTTTACAGCAACAAGTATGTACCCTTTACTTTGGGCGCATAGCGGTGTTTCTTTCCCCCAATTAGTTGATAGATTAATCCAACTGGCTCTCGAAAGACATTCTGCTTCCTCAACAACGCAAGAGGAAAACTGATTTCCCGCCCTCTAGCAAAAAGTATTAATAAATACAAATAGCGTAGAAACAAATATCAGATTAAGTTACTAGTATTTTAAGAAACTATACTGAAACTACATGAGTTTCTACGGATACATCCTGGTTAACCCTTCAGTATAATCTAAAACTGGAGGGTTAAAATGAGCAAAGCAACTATGGAAAATAGCCAGAGTATACAGCAGCAGTCATCGCAATCAAAAGCACCTATACCCAAGTCGGGGAAGAAAGTTCCACCAACGACAGGGAATAAAAATTTCCTGATAAATCTGCTTGTACGTCATACTTGGCTATTGCCAGCAGGGTTGTTATTGATTTCTCTAGGTAGTACTGCTGCTGCCTTGTACAGCTTGGGCTATGTGGGGCATATGCAACCAGAGGAAGCAGAAATCGCCCAAGCTGAAATTATCAAACCAATTAAAGCACCCTCCAAAGCAATCAACCCTACACCTTTATGGATGGTGGCTGCTATTGCTCTGAGTTGTGGTAGTGGTACCTTAATAATATTCCTACTGCTAAACCGTCGGGCACAGCCTCAAGAAGTCACAAATAACATTAACCGCTATCAAAAACGCTTAGCAAAACGTCGTCCAGCATCAAAACCCCGTCCCAAGAAGAACGTACCAGCTTTTGTGCCATCAAAACCAAGGACGCCTGTTGTCGCAATGCCCAAGCGAACAGAAACTGTAGTCACAGTTTTACCACCAGAACAAAATGTCTCGCCGAGTCAGGGTAAAGAATCTCTGGCAAATATATTGGATATGCGCAAACATACTCCATTGTCAACCATTATACGTAAAGATTAATATAGCAGGGAACGCTTAACAGGGAACAGGGAACACAACGACCACGCTCAATGCATCGCTCTTAACAGACTTGAAAGTCTCTTGGTGACCATGTTTTCTCATTAGTTCGTGTCCTAATCTACCTGGCGACTGCTATACATAAAAATTAGCACAATTCACTAAACCGTATTGAAGTTTGAAATTTCTAGACTTCATCTGCTGTGCTTAGCAGTGAAAGATTGTGTTTCAAAAAAAGTCGCATTTTTGATTGCCAATAACATTTTTGCTAAGTGTTTACAAAGCATCAGGTAGCTACATAACCGCCATCTACAACCAAAGACTGACTCACGGTTTCTTCGCCTTCAGAGTCACGACGAGCCGCAACGACAACTTTTGCGCCTGCTTTACCAAAGGCGATCAGCAATGCTTCGGCTCCCTGCTGGAGCATCGCCGTCGCCCGACCGATTCCAGAACTTCCACCTATAATAATTGCAACTTTGCCTTCAAACTCTGGAGAAACACAGGGGTGTAAGGGTGTAAGGGGAGCCAGTGCGTTGGGCGGGTTTCCCGACTTGAAGCACCTGGCGTTGTAGGGGTGTAAGGGAGCCAGTACTTGATGAGGGTCTCCCGACCTAGGTATCTGGTGAGACCAGCGCGAATGACGGCTTTCCCTCCCGCAGCGCTGGTCTCACCGTAAGGCGTGGCGTTAGCCATAGGGCGAACCCGGAGGGTGCTAGATATCAGTTCAAATTGACCTGCCATAATTTATCCTGCAAAGACATACCAGACGCCAAGAAACAGAGATGCTTTTATTATGGGTGACTTGGCGGACATCATATCATTGGGGAATCAGCAAGAGCGCTTACACTCACCAACTGGCATACTTTAGGTGTGTAATCAAACTCTAACTTTCAGACAACACATGAAATTATAAATTACTACGGATTAAGGGGTATGACCCATCATTTATTTATAGAATCATAAGGGGTCTAACCCATCATTTATTCATACGAAATCAGGGGTCTAACCCCACACTAATTTGTGACAGAAAGAAGCACAAAAGTAGACTTGAGAGCCTTGTGAAGGACGATTTTTGTACTTTCCTCAAGTTAAGCTATACTCATAGTGATTCAGCCACAAAAGTGAGGAACTATCTGGACTGATTACTAATTTATGTTGTGTTAGGTAGTTTGCAAAAAAAATAAAAAAATTGCCAAAGTGGCAACCAAGCTATGAGTGAATCGATTAAATTAAAGAAGGTAAACGACTTCAAGGGTTTTGTTATCAGGGTGTATCACATACCATAAAGTGTGATACATCTTTCACAAAAATTACCCAAGAAACAGAAAGTATATCCTCAAATGATCTACTGACTAGTTGTTGAGAGAAATCAATATGAATAATCAAGTTTACATTTACCGCGCCAGGAATATTCAGCCCGTACAGGCATTGTCCTTGACCTGCACATTAGCCCCCTAAATCACTGGCAGTGTCTGTACATATTCCTGTCTCTTCAGCGGTAAATGGTAAGTGGGAGCTTTGATAGCGTTTGGTATGCTTGCTCCCACTCTTTTTTTTTACTTAACTTGACTAATATGAAATAAAGAATTTTTCAAAGATAAAATCTAAAATTGTGTTGTTATTGATGAGCTTTCAAAAAATAAAAAAACTGCCAAAGTGGCAACCAAGCTATGAGTAAATCGATTAAATTAAAGAAGGTAAACGACTTCAAGGGTGTTGTTATCAGGGTGTATCACATACCATAAAGTGTGATACACCTTCTACCAAAAATCACCAAAGAAATAGAAAGTATATCACAAAATGATCTACTGACTAGTTGTTGAGAAAAATCAATATGAATAATCAAGTTTACATTTGCCGCACCAGGAATATTTAGCCCGTACAGGCATTGTCTTTAACCTGCACATTAGCCCCCTAAATCACTGGCAGTGTCTGTACATATTCCTGTCTCTTCAGCGGTAAATGGTAAGTGGGAGCTTTAATGGCGTTTGGTATGCCTGCTCCCACTTTTTTTTTAATAGCAGATAAGCCAAGTACAGTTAATCGAAAAGTTTTTTCCAATTGATCGAATAAGAGAACAGCGATTATTGGGAACAGGAAATTCTGTAAGCAGCGTCGAAGTGAGCCGAAGTGTTAAAGGGCAAGGATTAAAGTTCGTGGGAAGCACCTTTACCCCTTCACCGAACCGTATTGCCCGCACAACTATTAAGTGGTAAGTTTTGGGTGGGGGTTTAAATTTTTATGGGGATTCAAACGGAAGCATGAAAGCTCCGAAGTTTGATTGTCAAGAAATTGAATGAATTGACAATCAAACGTTATTTATGTCGAAAATGAAATGCGCGGAGGGTAAATTCGTTGGAATTCCTGGGACGCAAGAATCTGCGTGTCAAAAGAGCGCAGAGTGTCAACCAAAAACTCCTGTTGCCCGTTGCCTATTCCCAATTCAATTAACTCAAAGTATTTGTATAAACAGAAAACATAGTGCAAAATAAGCAAAATCAGAATGTGTGACGAGGTTCACAAAATGAAACTGCGGGAGTTACTAGCGACTGTAGATGATGTTGTGCAGTTACCACAACATCCAGCAATGGATGCCGAAATCAAGAATTTAAAGACAAATTCCCATGCTTGCGTTGCGGGAGATTTGTTTATTGGGATGCCTGGAACACGAGTTGATGGTGGAGACTTTTGGCAAAGTGCGATCGCCGCTGGTGCTGTAGCTGCAATTATTTCTCCTCAAGCAGCACAGAAACATCCACCGACACCATCTGCTTGTGTGATCAGCACTGATAACATCACAAAAGCCTGTGCCCAATTAGCAGCGACTTTCTACGACTATCCTGGACAAAAACTCAAACTTGTAGGTGTGACGGGCACAAATGGTAAAACCACAACCACCCACCTGATTGAGTATTTTCTGCATCAAGCAAATCTGCCAACAGCTTTAATGGGGACTCTCTACACTCGTTGGCATGGTTTTGTCCAAACTGCTGCTTATACAACACCGTTTGCAGTGGAACTGCAACAGCAGCTAGCGACGGCTTTTGATGCTGGGAATGAGTACGGAGTGATGGAAGTGAGTTCCCACGCTTTGGCGCAGGGTCGAATTTTGGGTTGTCAGTTCGAGGTAGGGGTGTTTAGCAATCTTACCCAAGACCATCTGGACTTTCACCTTGATATGGAAGATTATTTTACAGCAAAAGCACTGCTGTTTAGTCCTCAATATCTTAAGGGACGGGCAATCATTAACGCTGATGACTCCTACGGCAAGCGGTTAATAGCATCCTTAAACGCAGAGAAAGTCTGGAGTTATAGTGTTAATGATTCTACAGCTGATTTGTGGATGAGTAACCTGAGTTATGAACCGAATGGTGTCAGTGGTACATTGCATACACCAAAAGGTGAGGTTGCTTTTCGTTCACCGCTTGTTGGTCAATATAACCTAGAAAATTTACTGGCAGCAGTAGGAGCAGTTTTACACTTGGGGTTAGATTTACAGTTAGTCGCATCTGTTATACCTGAGTTTCCCGGAGTTCCGGGACGGATGGAAAGAGTACAAATTCTTCCGGAGCAAGATATCAGTGTTATTGTGGATTATGCCCACACACCAGATAGTTTGGAGAATTTGCTCAAAGCAACGCGAGCGTTTATTCCAGGGAAAATGATTTGCGTGTTTGGGTGTGGAGGCGATCGCGATCGCACCAAACGCCCGAAAATGGGTAAAATAGCTGCTCAATTAGCAGATGTCGCTGTAGTGACATCCGATAATCCCCGTACTGAAGACCCAGAAAGGATTTTGCAGGATATTTTAGAAGGAATTCCAGAAACAGTAAAGCCGATAGTGATGGGCGATCGCGCAACCGCCATTCGTACTGCCATATTGCAAGCACAACCTGGAGACGGCGTTTTACTTGCCGGAAAAGGTCACGAAGACTACCAAATTCTTGGAACAGAAAAAATCCATTTTGATGATCGAGAACACGCACGAGAAGCCTTAGAAGAAAGGATGAAAAGATAAAAAAACATGCACGCAGATGATAACTCGATCATCTACGTGTACATTGTTTATAATCTGCATCACCACAAATTTCTAGAAAACAGACCACTCTACCGGAACAGCATCTGTAGAAGATGCAGAAACTGTAGTACCATTCATCTGCCAGATACTATTCTCACCAGTGTCGTATCTACGCCAAAAGATGTCACTCTTGCCATCACCATTGTAATCGCCAATGCTGGGTTGCCAAGCTGGATCAGTTGCGGGCAGAAAAGCTGCAGTCTCAACGGATGTGCCATCCATCAACCAAGCAGTGTTTTCACCAGTTTGAGCATTATGCCAGAAGATGTCACTCTTGCCGTCACCGTTGAAATCACCAATACTAGATTTCCAGGAAGAATCTTTCTTGTCCAGAGAACCTGAGCTGACGAAAATACCATTCATCAGCCAAACAGCATTTTCATCCGTTTGATTATTGTGCCAGAGCAAGTCGGTTTTACCATCACCGTTAAAATCGCCAAGGCTATAATTCCAAGACGGATCTACTTTCGATAGAGAATATTCTGATGTGTCGGTACCATTTACAAACCAAATAGCATTTTCTCCCGTTGTTTGATTACGCCAAAAGATGTCGCTTTTGCCATTACCATCGAAATCAACAATACTGTAAGACCATTGTGAATCAGTTTTGGGCAAAAAAGCTGCACTGGTTACTGTTGTGCCATCCATCAGCCAAGTGGCATTTTCACCAGTTTTGGAATTGCGCCAGAAAATATCGCTTCTACCATCGCCATTAAAATCAGCAATGCTAGCAGTCCACGATGGATCGACTTTCTCCAAATTAACCGCAGAAGCTATTTTTGTGCCATCCATCAGCCAAATGGAGTTCTCACCCGTAGTCTTATTGTGCCAAAAGATGTCAGTTTTGCCATCACGGTTAAAATCGGCATAAGCAAAGTCCCAAGATGAGTCTACCTTCGGTAAGGATCCGGCTGTCGGCTTTGAGCCATCCATAAGCCAAACAGCAGTTTCACCTGTTTGAGAATTGCGCCACAATCTGTCAGTTTTGCCATCACCGTTAAAATCGGCAACAATTCCCGTACTACTGAACAAACGATTAGGATTAGAATTTGTTTTTGTAGTGACAGTATCTACAGGCTGCATCGAATCTTCTAGCAGTGATGGCAAAGAAGAGCGTCCAATGCCTATAACAGAATTCAAACCATCCGTGTTTATAAAATTATCGGAGGTTGGGAGAGATTGGAGTGCACTAGTACTTTTAGAAGAGTCCAAGATCCCAGATGCAAACATAATGTTTGTTTATGACTAGTGTTCATTATTTTTTTAACTGTTTTTTTTGCATGTTTCTGTTAAGACATAACATCTGTTATTTTTGTTATTTGTGATCAAACTGTATTTGCTAATAACAAATATGTTGTTAATAACACAGATGAGCGTAGTAGTTATCAATTGCGTGTAATATAGCCTCGAATTAAATAGCTATCATCGGCTACAGTGAGCATGCCAGAAAACCAGACATATTTATACAGAAGATGCATTCTACTACTTCTATATAAAGTTGCTATAGCAGTCTTAAATCCTGAGCCGCTACGGGCACGCACTCGCGTGTGTCAACAACAAAATTCCCGACTTTTATAAGAAGTCGGGAATCTGAACATTTCAGTTAAATCTCAAATAATTTGTCATTGATGACTTGCAAGAACAAATCAATTACGAATCACAAATTACGAATTATACAAAAATTCTTAGGCAGTCTGCCACGCTTTGTCAACTGTCGGTAGAGCAGATTCAGTAGGGGTAGAACCATTCATCTGCCAAACCTTGTTCTCACCTGTTTGGTAATTGCGCCAGAAGATATCAGTCTTGCCATCTCCATCAACATCGCTAATACTTGGTTTCCAAGCTGCACTTTGTGTCGGTAAAGCAGTGTCACTGACAACATTTGCACCATCCATGGTCCAAATCTTGCTCTCACCTGTCTGCTGATTAGACCAAAGCAGATCTGTCTTACCATTACCATCAAAATCACCAACACTGGATGTCCAACCTGCACTTTGTGTCGGTAAGGCAGTCTGAGAAACAACGTTTGAGCCATCCATTAGCCAGGTAGAGTTCTCACCTGTTTTATCATTACGCCAGAGGATGTCGGTTTTACCATCACCATTGAAATCTGCAAGACTAGGCTGCCAATCTGTACCAAGGGTTGGCAATGCAGTTTTAGTAACGGTGTTACCATTGGTTATCCAAAGAGTGTTTTCACCTGTTGTTTTATCACGCCATAAGGTGTCAGTTTTACCATCACCGTTGAAATCACCAATAGTCCCTGTCCAGTTTGGATTAACCGCCTCCAAAGCAGACGAAGCCAGAACCTGTGTTCCATCCATCAGCCATACAGCATTCTCACCGGTTTTTGTATTGTGCCATCCAAGGTCGGTTTTGCCGTCACCATTGAACTCACCAGGACTGAAAGTCCAGTCTGTAGGGACATTCGCCACAGCTGCCTCTGAGGCAATATTTGTGCCATCCATCAGCCAAATGGTGTTATCACCCGTTTTGGTATTGCGCCAGATGACGTCAGTTTTGCCGTCACCGTTGAAATCTGCAAATTTAGCGTCCCAATCTGAACTCATTGTTTTCAACGCAGCCTGAGAGGCAACATTTGTACCATCCATTAGCCAGATAGCGTTTTCACCAGTTTGAGGGTTACGCCAAAACTTGTCCTTCTTTCCATCACCATTAAAATCAGGAAAAATTGCTGCGCTTGTAAATATGGGATTAGGATTAGGATTAGGATTAGCAATATTCGGAAGGGTTATTGCTGTATCATAAGACTCTTGATCTGCATCTAATAAAGATTGTGAAGAGGCACTCAGGCTCGAAGTATTATTTAAAAGACCATCTTTCTCAAAACTATTTGTGGGTTGAATATTTAATGCCCTAGAAGAATTTGCCGCTCCTAAAGTTGAAGAGCTTAAGGTATTTTGAGATTCCAACATGGTGTTTATCTATCACTAGTGTTGATCAATGTTTTAACGCCTTTTTTGATTTCGTTTTGTCATCATTTAACAAAAATGATGTTTTAATTCTGTTTCTTTCATACTTTGTTGAATCCGTGCTTATTATAAGAAAATACGACATTCAAACTGTTATTGAATAACAGTTTGAATATTTGATAAAATAGTTATAGCAATCCGTGCAGGAGTTGTGAAATTACTCGTTGAGGTAGGGAACGCTTAACGCTTAACAGGGAAGAAGAATCTACAAATTTACTTTGTTTTTTCACAAATGAAATAGGACTGCTATATTAGCCCTGAATCACTACTTATGAGTTTTTTCGGTAAATACATCAATACAGTTCAGTTAAGTAGGTGGGTGGAAAAATTTATAAGTATCTAACGAAAAATTAACCAGAGCAATTAGAGTTAAATTTAAGACGTTGCGTAATGTAGGAGTCAAAAGCGCACCTAAGCCATAAACTATTTAAGACGTTGCGTAATGTAGGAGTCAAAAGCGCACCTAAGCCATAAACTTTAGTGCCGTACTCTGTTGCTAATGCACACCATACACAGATTTTATGTTTCAATACGGTTCAGTTAAGGGTAATTTTAGGTTGGTTTGAGGCTTTGCGAAACCCAACAAATGCTTGAAGGGGAGTTCCCCCCGTTGTAGCACGTGCCGTTCCATTTTAATGGACTTTACCTATTAGCCTGGGACTTATACCCTTTCACAAAAATCTTGATACATTTGACTCCCCCTACTTCCCCCTTCGGGTTCCCGATAGCCTTTTGCCGTGGCGGAGCGCCATAGGGCGTTGGAAACCCTACCAAGAGCGCTGTCTCACCTACTCCCCCACTTACCCGCGTTTGTTCTAACTTTAAAGTGAAACGGTATTACAGTCCTAGGCGGACAAAACGGAGTGAAATAAAATGTAATACTTTTGACATTTTTGACCAGGTGCAAGATATAAATTGACCTACTACGCACTGGTGAAGTTGTATTATGAAAAGTTTTATCAAGGAGAAAAAATGAAATCATAATATGTTATTATTTCGTTACTATAGAATTCCTATTTGATTTTTGAACGGAATTCAGTACAGTTTATGTTAAGCGTTCGGGTGTTCCCTATTAAGCTTTCCCTGTTAAGCGTTAAGCGCGATGCACTGAGCTTGGTCGTTGTGTTCCCTACCTCTACTTTGTCAATTCACACTCATCAAACCGGATTCCTATAGTAGGAATAATAACTGTATCCGCTAACTATGCAGAGACACATAATTTATTGCTCTTGCAAAATACACCTCGAACCGTCAAAACTATTAAACAGAATCAGATACAAGCTCGAATACCACCTAATCGCGGGGTTCCAACTCGTCGTGAGAGTAGTGATGCTCGCAGCATCAAGCAGGCTGAATTTAATATAAATCAGCAACAATTAATAGCAGCGGATAAATAGAAAAGCAGGGTTGCATGCTACCTTAAAAAAAGACAAGGATAAAAAAAGTAATAGTATTTTCTGCAGTTTGTTAATCTTTTTTTGTTTTTAATTATTGATTTTAGGATTTTTTTTAGAACAAAAATAGTCATGCTTTAAGTCAACTAATTTAGGCTGGTTGTTTATGGAAATATGGGTAAACTTGGAGTTTGGTGACGGAAACTTTGAGTGCGGGTTTGGTAATCTCAATCTTGAGGTGATGATCGCAAACGCACAGCGTAACATCACACAACTAGAAGTACAATTACCCCCAAATCCGGAAATTCCAGTTTCCTATCAACGTTGGAAAGAGCAATACTACTTGTTACTACAGCATTCTAGAGGTGGTTTTAAAAAGAACCAAGTTACTCATATTTCCAATACAGATTGTTACGATTCTGCCCAGCGTTTATGTAGTCACCTTCATCAGTGGCTTTACCCTATTCAATCAGAATTAAAACAAGCATTGCCAAAACACCCCCAGCCAGAAATTCGTTTGGTTATCAACACACAGAAAGTTGGCTCACAGACAACCAAGGATATTTTACATCGACTGCCTTGGCAGGAATGGGATTTTTTGGCTCAAAATTTCTCTTGTGAAGCGGCTGTTCGTTTTCACTCGTGTGTTGCAAGTTCTACCACGTCTAAAAAATCATCGACTGCTAGTAAAATTAGAAGAGCTAGAATTCTCAGTATTTTTGGAGATAGTACAAACATTGATACTAATGTAGATAAGGAATTGCTCCAAAAATTGCACAAACGAGCAGCGGAACTTATTGTTCTTACTGAACCAAATCGTTCAGAATTTAACGCCCTCTGGGAAGAACCTTGCGATATTCTGTTTTTTGGCGGTCATAGTGAAACTCAAGCTGATGGTCAAATAGGTGTCATCAATATTAATCCTAATGATAGTTTAAGTTTAGCAGAAATCAAAAGAACCCTCTCGACAGCAATTAACAAAGGTTTAAAATTAGCCATCTTCAATTCTTGTAATGGTTTAGGTTTAGCAAGGCAATTAGCTTCTTTAAATCTTCCCTACATTATTGTCTGGCGCGAAGAAGTACCAGATAAATTAGCACAAAAGTTTCTCCAATATTTTTTAAGCTCTTTTTCTCAAGGGGAATCTTTATTTAATTCCGTCCGCCAAGCCAGAGATAAACTCTCTGAACTTGCAGATGAGCGAGATATTGCAAAGCAGCTACCAGGAGTAAACTGGTTGCCAATTATCTGTCAAAATACCACTGAACCGCCACCGAGTTGGGAAGATTTAGGAGGACTTTCTGGTGAACTTCCTGAATGTCCTTATCACGGTTTATCTGCGTTTGGGGAGAAAGACGCAGACTTCTTTTTTGGTAGGGAGAAATTTATTGCTTCTTTAGTGGAAGCAGTAAACAGCAAACCGCTAGTTCCTGTAGTTGGTGCTTCTGGGAGTGGAAAGTCTTCTGTAGTGTTTGCAGGGTTGATTAAGCGTTTAAGATGTGTTGAAAATGTGGGGATAGTCAGTTTTCGTCCGGGGAAAAATCCGTTTGATTCTTTGGCGATCGCCCTAAACAAATATTGCCAGTCTTCAGTACAACGACAACCAAAAGTATCAGGAGAAGCTAATAGTAGGTTAGCAGAATTAGAATTTGAAGTAAACCTGCGACATGATGAGACAGCATTATGCAATTTTCTCGAAAATATCATTCACTCCTCAGGGTATCAGCGTTTGGTGTTAGTGGCAGATCAGTTTGAAGAACTTTACACTCTTGCTACCCAGGAAGAACGTGACAGTTTTTTGAATGTACTACTTTTGGCTGTAAAATCTGTTCGAGCGTTGACGCTGGTATTGACGCTGCGAGCAGATTTTTTGGGAATTGTGCTTGATTATCAACCAATGGGGAAGGCTTTGCAAAAATACACTCCATTGTTATTGACTCCAATGGACAAAGAGGAATTGCGAGATGCAATTGAAAAACCTGCTTTAAAAATGAAGGTGGAATTGGAGGAGGGGTTAACAAGTAAACTTATTAATAGTGTGGGCGAATGCCCCGGTCGTTTACCTCTTTTAGAATTTGCTTTAACTCAGCTTTGGTCAAAACAGAAAAATTGGTATCTGACTCACAAGGCTTATGAAGAAATTGGCGGTTTAGAAAAAGCTTTAGCAAAACACGCTGATGAAGTTTTAAAAAACCTATCTGAGGAAGAGAAACAACAAGCGCAAAGAGTTTTTATTCAGTTAGTGCGTCCAGGGGAAGGGACGGAAGACACTAGGCGTGTGGCGACTCGCAACGAAGTGGGGAATGAAAATTGGGGTTTGGTGCAACGTTTAGCTGATGCGCGTTTGCTGGTGACTGGGTGGGATGAAACTGAGCAAATAGAAACAGTAGAAATTGTCCATGAAGCGTTGATTCGGGAATGGGGAAATCTGCGTGGGTGGGTGAACGCTAACCGTGAGTTTCGTATTTGGCAAGAAAGACTCAAGCAAGAAATACGTGACTGGGAAAATAGCAATCAAAACCCAGAAGCCTTATTACAACGAACGCAGCTAGCAGTAGCAGAAGATTGGTACAAACAACGGAGAGACGAACTAACACCACGAGCACGACGCTTTATTAACGCTAGCATTAAATGGCGCAAACAAGAGCAGCAAAAACAGAGGCGCAGACGACAGCTAACTGTTTTTGGGCTTACTGGTGGTTTGGTGGTAACCTTAATACTAGCTGGGGCAGCTTGGTGGCAATGGCAGAATTCAGCCAAGAGTGAAATCAAAGCGATTAGTGAATCCTCAGCAGCCCTGTTTGCTTCAAATCAAAAGTTGGACGCGCTTAAAGAAGCAATTAGGGCGAGGCGAAAACTACAAAAGTTAGTAGCGGTAGACGCCGACACTCAGAATAAGGTTGAATCGGTGCTGCGGCAGGTAGTTTATGGGGCGATTGAGTACAACCGCTTGTTAGGGCACAACGGTGAAGTTAAAAGTGCAGTTTTCAGCCCAGATGGTAACATAATCGCCTCGACGAGTGACGACAGTAGCATTAAACTATGGAGCAAAGATGGCACATTGCTGAGAACCTTAGAGGGGCATGGGGCTACGGTTTACAAAGTTGCAATAAGCCCGGACGGTCAGACTCTAGCTTCAGCAAGTGCAGACAAGACTATTAAATTATGGAAGCGTGACGGCACGTTGATAACTACTCTTAAGGGACATGAAGCTGGGGTTTTAAACGTTGCCTTCAGCCCTGACGGTAAGACAATTGCTTCGGCAAGTGACGACAGTAGTGTCAAACTCTGGAGAGTGTCGGGCAAGGTATCTGCCTTATTGACTACCTTAAAAGGACATGGATCTTCAGTTCAGGCAGTTACTTTTAGCCCCGACGGAAGTACCATCGCCTCGGCTAGTAAAGACAGCACCATCAAACTATGGAACAAAAACGGCACGTTGCTGACCACGCTTGCTGGGCATAAAAGTATAGTTTGGGATGTTGCAATAAGCCCTGACGGTAAGACTCTAGCTTCGGCTAGTGGGGACAGCACTGTCAAATTGTGGAACAAGGACGGCACGTTGTTAAAAACTCTTGAAGGACATCAAGGTTCAGTTTCGAGTATTGCTTTCAGCCCTGATGGTAAGACAATTGCTTCGGGAAGTTGGGATGATACTATTAAACTGTGGAACAAAAACGGTGAGTTGTTAACTACGCTTAATGGACATAGCGATAGAGTGTGGGGAGTCGCTTTTAATCCTGACAGCAAAATTCTAGTTTCGGTCAGTGGGGACAAGACTATCAAACTCTGGAAACTAGATAGCGCGTTGCTGACTACCTTCAGAGGTCATAGTGCAGCAGTTATCGGAGTTGCAATCAGTCCTAACGGTAAGGCAATTGCCTCGGCAAGTGATGATGGAACGGTTAAACTCTGGAAGCAGGATAACATTTTACCTGTGACGCTGGATCACAAAAATGCAGTTTATGGAGTAGCTTTCAGTCCTGATAGTAATACAATCGCGTCGGTGGGCTTGGACAGTCCAGTCAAATTGTGGAATAAAAACGGCACTTTGCTAAATACTTTTAAGGGACACAAAGCTGGGGATTGGGGAGTTGGTTTTAGCCCCGATGGGAACACTATCGCTTCAGCGGGTTGGGAGAGCACGGTGAAACTGTGGAACAAAAACGGCACTTTGCTGAAAACTCTTGAGGGGCATCTACAACCGATTTGGGATGTTACTTTTAGCCCTGACGGTGAGATGATTGCCTCAGCAAGTGCAGACAAAACGGTGAAACTGTGGGACAAAAATGGTACATTGCTGAAAACTCTTGAAGGGCACAAAGCTGGAGTTTGGGGAGTTGCAATCAGCCCCGACGGCAATACAATCGCCTCGGCAAGTGAGGACAAGACGGTGAAACTCTGGAAGCCAGACGGCACTTTGCTGACTACTCTTGAAGGACATGGGGCTACGGTTTTTGGAGTTGCAATCAGCCCTGACGGCAAGATGATTGCTTCGGCGAGTGCAGACAACACGGTGAAACTCTGGAAAATGGAGACAGGCAAGTTACCTGTTTTACTGGTTACTCTCAATGGACATAACAAAAGGGTTTGGGGAGTTGCTTTCAGCCCTGACGGTAAAAAGCTCGCTTCGGCAAGTGACGACAAGACAGTGATTTTGTGGAATTTGGATCAAGTCGTTGATTTAGATAAGGTAATGGCGTATGGTTGCGACTGGGTGCGTGATTATCTGAAGAATAATCGTGATGTTAGTGAGAGCGATCGCACTTTATGTGACGGTATCGGCACTCAGAAACGTTAACCAATATCTTGCACTAGTCGCCGACTCTCGCCAAGGGTTATAAATATAGCTGCATATCTTCCCAAAATAAAAACCTATATGTAAATATAGCCCCCAGAAGATGAATCAAAAAATAGTCTCTGGTGCTGCTTCGTAGTATCGTGTTTTACCAGGCGTTAAGTAATTTAAATTACTATGGCATCACCAACTAAATATTGGCAAATGCAGATACTTCCTATAGGGGAAGATGTTCATCTAAAACACCACAGGGAAATCTCTAAAGCTAAGGAGTTTTTTAAAACACAATTCCCTCATTTCAGCACTAAACCCACGCTATCGACAGAAGAAAATAAACAAGTTCAAACAGTTTTGTGGAACATTTTTCGTTTAGATGACGACATTTACCAACGTGCGATCGCCGGACTTTGTCTACGCTGCTATGTTTCACACAAAATTCTCATCACCTGCAAAACCATCCCTCACATCTACAACGTCAGTGCAGAAAATCTTTTTAAGTACACGGATTTACTTCCCTTCGTTTTAAACGACGATGGTAAAGCACTGGTGGTTTTAGATAGTGAGGGTAAAACTCAACATATCTTGAATAACCATGATGGCACAACTCGACCCATTGCAAAAGGCGGAAAATTTTTTAGCGTTGACATTTTGCGCAGCTTTAATCCCAACTTAGGTTCTAACGAAAGCTTAGATAATTGGATTCACAGACTCACCCGTCAAAATGAAGACATCAAGTCATTTTTGTGGGAGTTTGGGTTAGCGACTCCTAGTGATTGGGGACTACTATGTAAATCTATAACCCGTTCTTTGTCTGGGCTTCTTTTAACAGAAGACTATGAAATTGTAAATGCTTTTAAAACAGTGTACCAACGAGACAGACTAAAAACACGCCAAAAAGGACGCTGTTCTGAACCAACAGCAAGCCAACTGCAAGAAATGCAGTATTTGTTGCAGCAAAAAAATATTATGATTTCTCATAATACATTAATTTATCATCTCAAACGCATAGCAGAAATCTTGCGTCAAGACTGGCTTTACAAAAAAACAGGTAGTACCAAAACTGTACCTATGGAAGTGTATGATAATTCAACCAATGATTATTTTCCTAATCCAGAATTACCTTATCACACAGACCGTGAGCCAGAAGACGTAGAATTAGAAAAATTACAAGAAATCTGTAAAGACTTGTTTGAACAAGTGTTATCTCAAACAATCAAAGAGGTGATTCACCAGCGGATTGAAGATTTGAAAAAAAGTAGAGGTTACAAAAATTTTGCTCAACGATTACCAGAAGGCTTGCGACTTTATTACCAAGAGAGTATATCCTTAAGTGAAATTGGTAAACATTGGGGAATCGAATGGAGTAAAGCCAGACGTATTATGCAGTTAGAAAATTTTTTGGAAATTGTCCAGTATCGAACAGAGGAGATTTTTTTAGAGAAACTTTTACAATCGCTGAATCAATCTCAGTCAACAAGAATTTCTCAGGAACCTGAATATCTAAAAAATCTTGTTGCAGAAATTAGAGATTTTGCCTGGAATCAAACATTCAAACAGGCAAAAGCAGAATTACTTAGTGGTAAAAAACAAAGTAAAAATAGCTTATTCGCTAAAAAAATCTGCGTTTATCTTAGTGATTCATCCTACGCAGCATAAACCAGATATATGCTAACAAATATACATTGCTTTTTCATGAGATAATCAATGGGGGAGAAAAGATGAATATATCTGAAAAATCTATACTTAAAACACAAAATAGGAGAATAATATTTTCCCCAAAAGTTGTTTTGCTAGAAGCAGATTTTTTTGAGGAAGCACAAGTCATCAGCGAGAATCATTTTAACCAATTCGGCGATATAAGCCAATGGAAATTTTATTTAAACGCATTAGCACGACTTGGGTTTGAAAATTACCTGAAAGAACGAAATCCAAATCTCAAAATTAATCAAGACAGTGGTGCTAATCTAATTGATGAATTTTGTTATCTCAATCTTGGTGAATTTCGGCTTTGCTTAATTATCATAGATAATCTGATTGATGATTTTGTCACTGTACCAGAAGAAGTCATCACTTCACCAAAAAGGGTTGCTCACTTCTATGTATTGTTGGAAATTTTAGAAGAGGAAGAACAATTAAATATTCATGGTTTTTTGCGTTACGACGAACTCGTAAAATATTGCCAATCAATTAATTTGGAGCCAAAATCTGATAGTTATTATCAGCTACCGCTTTCTTGGTTTGATTCTGAAATAAACAATCTCTTGTTATACTCACGTTTCTTGTCACCAACTGCTATTCCTTTACCATCAGTAGTTGAAGTCAATAATACAGCGACACAAAATCTAACTCAGGCTACAAGCATTCCTACTAAAGTAGTAGTTAACCTAACCAATTGGTGGCTTGAAGTTTTTGAAGAGGGTTGGCAATCTACCAAAAATATTCTGAAAATGCTTGATAATAACTATGTTTGGGGTTATGCAAGAAGTCACTCAATAGCTGATCATTATTCTGGGGCGAAAAAATTAGATTTTGGACTACTACTAAATGGTCAAACCTTAGCTTTAATTCTCAATCTAAAACGGTTGGAAAATAATGAAGTCGATGTGCTTGTACAGGTTATTCATTGCTATGAGGAACATCGCAATGAGGAATCTCTACCGCCTGGTTTGAAGCTGAAAGTGACTCTTAATCCCAACACATCTGAGTCAGAAAGTCAGGAAGTCACTGCGAGGGAAGCTGATAAAGTCATTCAGTTAGAATTTAGTGAAGCCTCAGGCAAACTATTTAAGGTTGAAGTCAGTTTCAACAATCTTGTGGTTACTGAGGATTTTTTGTTGTAAATTTCATCACTGGTGTTTCGCCTAAAGTAGGCGAATCGCCAAATATCTAAATTCTAAAATCAATGATTGTCTGCCGATACGCATCTGGCAATCCCGTGTCAAAGCACTTTCCTTTGATAACATATCCTGTCATTCCCTCTTGTTGACGCACTTTATCCAGACAGGATGTTAACTGAAATTCCCCTCTTTCCCGAAAATTTTGATGAATATGTTCTTCCAAAAAGTCAAATATTTTAGGTGTCAGTACATACAACCCAAAGATACAGAGAAACTCATCATCTGTCATTCCCTCTACACGCAGATGTTGACGGGCATAATCAATAGAAGGTTTTTCATAAACTTGGGTTAGTGAAAGCAGGGAGTTAAATAAGTGCCAAACTCCTGTCACACAGCCAGCTTTATGGATAATGTCTGCTGGCATAACTGTCAACCCAACAACGCTTTGATTGACTTGTTTGTAAACATCTAGAACTTGACTTGTGCAAGATTTTTCAGCATCTGATGAGTAAATATGGTCACCTAACATCAGCAAAAATGGCTCATCTTTCACCCATTTCTTAGCACAAAAAACGGCATGACCATAGCCTTCTTGTTCTTCCTGCGTCAAAATTGTGATTCTGCTGCCTAATTCTTGAAGATATTTGCTGTATTCTTGATTTTGGGGTGAAAGTTTGTCGAAAAGTTCTTTTTTAGGTGGACTTTTAAAAAACTCTGCAAAAATTTCTTTATCTGGTGGTTGCACCACAATCCCAACTTCTTCGATTCTTGCACTCATAGCTTCTTCAACAATCGCCAGAATCACAGGTTTTGCCCTGCCATCTTTATCGATAATGGGGAAAAGTTCTTTTTTTACGACTTTAGTCGCTGGAAACAACCGAGTCCCAAAACCAGCGGCTGGAATCACGGCTTTTCTTACTTTATTTTGTTGCATAAATCGTCAGTTTTAAAGATTGCATCTGTGGAAAATTATATTCAATTTGGCGCAGAGCTACCTCACTTTGACCAAACGACTGACGCGATACTGCTTCACCTCTTCTAAGGGTTGCTTATCCCCTGAATTCCAAGCTGTCATGACAGAACCGTTTACTTCCACTCTAGCTTCATAAGCACCTTTAATACTTCCATCTTCTGCCGAGAAATTAATGCGTACTTCAGCCCACTCTTCATCTGCTTCATCTATTGCTATTACTTGACCAGCTTTGTGATAATTGAGCCAGTCCCAACCCTCTTGCATCCAAATCTCCCGTTCCACGATTTGCTCAAACTTTGATAAACCAGCCCAACCTCGGTAGAACGGGTATAGCCCTGTGACAGAACCATTGCGCCAAACCAAGAGTTCCAATATTTCTGGCTGCAAATGACCCCAGTACTGTCCATAAGGCAAGTCAATGAGGGTAGGTGCGAACTGGTGTCCTCCGAAATGGCTGCATCGCCACACACGCAGTTTTCCATTAGAAGTAGTAGCAAACTCAGAACGCAACTTACGATAAATAGGATAACCAAACCTGGCACAGGCAACATCAACATTACCATCAGTACAGACCATTAACTCACGAATCTGACTGGATTGTTGCTGATACTGCTCCCAATCAGGCAGCACAGTTGGCGAGTGAAGCAATGTTTCCAATAACGCCATCACAAAAGAGCCAACTTCAGAATCAGGGATGAGAAACTCATACTTTTCAAACTTCGCAAAAAGCTTTGTGGGTCGGCGGTAATACATCACGCGAGTATAACCAGGACGAGAGTATTCCCTATCTGGGACGAGCAACTGACCTCGAATCTTGATCCCATGCTCAACAATTAGCTTTTCGATGAGAGCGATCGCCCTCGCGAGCAAGGGATTTTCCTGCAAATATTTTTCAGTCCAAGGAAGTCCTATCTCCATCGCCACCCAGTGTTCGTAAGTGGATGCCGAGCCAATCGGATCTTCGCCATTAGCTTTAGAGACAATACAGCAGAAACGGCAATTATTGTCCAGGGAATTTTGGGTAACCATGTTCACTTCCGAATGAAAGGATTCAAAGCTCGTTTGATACGCCGCCACCAACTATTCAGCACTGGGATCATAGTCTGGCAAGATGATTTCCACATCACGCAGTGTGCGGAAGGCGTATCCACTTAAACCAACAACTAATAAACCGAGTGAAGAGATAACATACAACACTGCCATGCCCGCGCCTTTTCCCGTGCCAAATATCCAACCCAAGATCGGTGCCAGACTCCCGCCAGACATCATTGCCGGTTCAAAAACGTAGTCGGCTAGTGGCCCAGCTATCAAGTATGCTACTGTTGAAGCAACTCGCTCAACTAGGGAGTGGGTAGATAAAACACGCCCCTGCACGTTAGGTCTTACCTTCCTCAGCCATATAGCCTCATCGGCACTGCCAAGTATTGGAAAATTGAGAGATGAACAGAATTGGGCAGGAAACCAAATCAACGGTACTCTCCCCAGACCAAACAGTGTTTGGCTCAAGCCAGCACCCACCATACTCAGCAGCACTCCATGTATTCGACGCTTGAAACCACCCCAAGTGCTGACGAGCAAGGCTCCAATAATGCCGCCCAACCCTGCTGCTGAAGCTACAGTACCTAATACTTTGGCATCATTACCACTGCGTGCCAAAATCAGAGGAGAGGAAAGTGAATTGCCAAGATTATAGGTAAACCAAAACAGCGACATCAATGCTAGCATAGCAAGCAGACTGGGGCGTGCGGTAATATAGTGCCAGCCAAAGTAAAGCTCCTGCTTCAGGTTTGTGTGACTTTGCGTTTCTGCTTGTGCAATAGTAGGTTGTGGGATACGTACTAGTAGCAGTGTGCTGACAGCAATCACAAAAGTCGTGATATCGATAATTAAAATACCAGCAAGACCAATGACTACGTAGAGAACACCTGCCAATGCTGGTGCAATGATAGCAGAGCTGGAATCTGCCAGGAAGGCAATGCTGCTAGCGCGACTATACTGCTGTTTGGGCACGATCATTGATACTGATGCCAAGTACGCCAGTTCTTGAATTTGCACAAATGTGCCCTGAACTGCTACAGCCAAGTATAAATGCCATAATTGTAAATTATGACTTAAGTAAAGTAGTAAGACAGTGATGGTCAACAACCCGCTGACCGTGTCGCCAAGCATCATTAAGTATTTACGGTTCCAGCGATCCACAATCACCCCAGCTATGGGAGTGATTAAGACTTGCGGCACTTGCGTAAATAAACCAAACAATGAAAGTGCTGTAGCTTGACCTGTTAGTTCCCACACCCAGAGAGTGAAAGCAAATGCGGTCATGCTACTACCAATTATGGAAACAGCCTGACCAAGCCAGATAATAATGAAAGTACGCACTTATATAATTTTGGATTATAGATTTGCAGTGGTCAGTTATTAATTCAATTCAAAGCTTGTGTGATAATTCCTTTGCACGGTCGCCTCTTTTAGGTTTAGCCCAGTATCGATACCACGACATCATAAAGGCAGTAAGAAATAGAACTAACGGTGCAAGTCCGACAAATACGTAGAGAATGCGAGTAGGTAAGCCACCAAAAGTACCATAGTGTAGGGGAACAAAGGAGTTGAGGACGCGATCGCCCAACGGCAATTTTAAAGCATTATCAACTCTTAAAATCTCACCCGTATACTGGTCAAGATAAACATTACTGTTACCATAATCTGAACTTTCCTGCGGCAGCTTCATGCGAATTTGTAGGGCATCTTCTGGTTTTCCAGGGAAGTAAATGCTTTTGGTAACAGCACTCGGTAAAGCAGCATTAGCAATTTTTAGTTGTTCTGTTAGATTTAAAGTCGATTTACCAGGAATTGACTTAGATACAGGTTCGGATGGTTGTGGGGTGAATGTCACGGCGTAGATAATCGGTGAAGTGAAGCTGAAGTTCCAACAAAAACCAGTAAAGCCAGTAAAGAATATAAACACCACAGTGATCATCCCAGCCACTTTGTGAATATCAAAGTTTGCCCTTTGGGGATGAGCATCAAGCTTGATTTTGAAGCCTGCAATTAGCTTACGCCAACCAGGCCAAAGAATTAAACCTGTGATGCTCAGCATACACATTAAAAAGGCAGCAATGCCAACGATAATAACTCCGGTTTCACCTGCCATCAAGCTGTAGTGCAGACTCAACAGTATACCGATTAGGGTGTTATTCGATATACGCTCACCCATAATTTTGCCTGTATAAGGATTGAGAAAAACTTCTGTTCTTTGATCATTAGTTGTTGACAACTGTCCTATATAGGGAGAAGAAGCAGTATCTGGCAAATAAATACGAAAAAGATGCAGATCACTTCGCGCGGCATATTTTGCCTCAATTGTATTCACCACATCTTCTGGGGATACTACCTGCACCTGTTGGGGAGTAATTTTTCCATAGTGTCTCGCAATCATAAAGCGGTCAAAATCCTGCTCGAACACTAACAAGCTACCTGTCAAGCCAATGACAATTAGCAACAGTCCAACAAAAAAACCGATATATTGGTGCAGGTAAAAAACGATATCGCGTAGTTTTTTCCGGTTCATAATTGCCACAAAGCAAGTTGAATTTTTTACCCCCCGAAATCCCCCGATGTATCTGGGGAAGTCCCAATGCATTTTCGAGTTTACAATAATCAAAACTCCACAGAAATTGTTCCCAGGACTGTAAAAGGCGCACCAGGACGCAGATAGTAATAGTAGCCCTGAGAATCGTAATAGCGAGTATCAAAAAGATTCTTAAAGTTCAGCCCAACCCTCCAGTTATCGCGTTTGTAGAAAATGGTGGCATCAGCACGCACATAGGAGGGGATTTTAAACGTATTGGGGAGTTCAGCTTCGCGATCGCCCGTATACAAAGAATCCTCCACCAAAACCCAATCCTTTCCAATTACCGTTTTGAATTTCATAAGTTGTCCACAGACTAGCCCCACTACCGGCAGCATTTACCAGGGAGTCGCCCACTGGCAGGCTGTTATCTTTACTTACAAAAGCATCGTTGATAAAGGCAGAAGCAATCACATTCCAGCCTGGTAGAATTTGCCCAGAAACGTCAAATTCCAAACCGCGACTTTTGACTTCTCCAGCAGCAATAGAAAAGTCAGAGTTACCTGGAGTGGGATCGGTTGTAGCGACATTTTCCTTGGTGATATCATAGGCGGCAAAGGTAGCAGATAGCCTGTCTTTAATCAGTTCGGCTTTGACTCCGACTTCATACTGAGTGCCGCGCTCTGGTGGTAGTTGAGTTCTATCTACCGTCCGCGAGTCGCTGGGATTAAACGAGCGGGTGTAGCTGGCGTAAATAGAAATCGGCTCAATCGGTTGATAAACAATGCCAACGCGAGGTGAAAAAGCCTCATCATACAAGTGATCGACCGTGGCATCATCAATTGGATCTCTACCCAAAGAATCCAGCTGTTGCGCGCGATTTTTGCGGTGAACAAAGTCATACCTGCCGCCTATTAATAACTTCAGATTTGGCAACAATGTCACTTGATCTTGCAGATAAATGGCAATGGTATTGCGATCAAAACGATCCCGTTCTGCTGCTTCATCAAATTCTGCTGGACGGGAAGCGCCATACACAGGATTGAATAAATCAATACTGGGAGTCAGTGAAACACTGCTTCGCAGATAATCGTAGCCACGGATATTTTTATTCCATTCCAACCCCACAAGAACTTGATGTTGGATGGAACCAGTATTGAAATTAGTGATCAGATCGTTTTGCAGAGAATAGTTTTGGTAATAAGCAGGACCAGAACCAAGTCTTCGCAACACAGTACGACCATCTACAATGTTATCCGGTTGAAACGCTAATTCTTCAGAATTAGTAAGCGTAGCGGAAAAGCCACTGCGGAACTGAATATTTTTACTAAAGCGATGATTAACGTTAAAAAATATAGAGTTTGTCTCTCTGGAGAAATAATCGTCTGGCTCCCCTAAGAAACGATTAACAGGAGCTTTAAAAACGATTGGATCGGCTGTAAGACCACGATAAAAGGTGCGATCAACTTTGAGGAATTCATACTCCAGTGTCAATGTTGTCGCATCACCAATTTTGTAGGTCAGTGCAGGTGCGATCGCGAATGTTTCTTGATTATTAAAATCGATAAAACTACCAGAGTTCTCGTATGCAGCATTCAGGCGGTACAGCAACGTTTTGTCTGAGTTCAGCGGTCCAGAAATATCAATGGAGGGACGATAAGTACTAAAACTTCCGGCTGTAAATTCAGCGGAGTAGTAAGGCTCGCTGAGTGGTTGTTTGGTAATGTAATTCACCACACCTCCCGGCTCAAACTGTCCATACAGCACTGAAGCCGGACCCTTGAGAACTTCGATCCGCTCAATGTTAGTCGGATTCACAAGGTCGTCTTGAACGGAAAAACCGTTTCTCAAGTTCTGATAGGTTGTAAATCCCCGAATATTGAAATTATCCGAACCCCCACCATAGCCCCCTTGCTGAGTCACGCCACTAACATTGCGTGTTGCATCGCCAATCCGTGTGATTTGCTGATCTTTGATGATTGTTTGCGGAATGGCTTGAATTGACTGAGGAATATCACGTGGATCCGTGTCGGTTCTAGTGGCAGTTGTGGTATTGGAAACACGATAACTATCTTGCTGTCCTGTGACCACTAGTTCAATCGGTTCGTCACCAGAAGCTGATGGTTGACTTGGCTGGGTTTGAGTTTGTGGCTGAGTTTGTGGCTGAGTTTGTGGCTGAGTTTGTGGCTGAGTTGGTTGTGTTTGCCTTTGTTGTTGTGCAATGGAAGCAGCAGTTGACACGCTGAATATCAGACCTTCTTTTGGACTGTCATACAACTCAACTGTTGGTGCACTCGCTTCACCTATCACCGTCACTCGGATAGTATTGGCATCAAAGTTTGTGACTGTGATCTCAGTAACACCCGCAATTGGCTTTTGTGAGCGGAATGTGAAGGGTCTGTCGCCTGGTAAACGCAGTTGAGCATTGGGAATGTCAACGATGAAGCTATTACTATTAACCTGAGTACGATTCTGCAGTTGCAACGTAGCAGCTTTGGAAGTTTGTAAAACCACCTCCACACCTCTAGATGTAGGATTTGCCTTCACGAAGCTGACTTGCACGATTCGTGAGGCAGGTGTTGCTTGTGGGGTTGGTGATTGCACCAGCATTCTGGCACTCCTAGCTGGACGTTCTATTTCACTGACTCGGGGAATGTCTGTTATCGGTTTAACGAACCCGGAATTGGTTGCTAGACGTGGTTGTTGATTCTTTGCATCGCCAAGAGCGGGTTCTAAAGGAGCATCGCTTTTTTCACCAGATGCTGTGCTCTTGTCAACTGGAATTGATGATATTTCCTGGCTTCTTGTAGGAGCGCTGAGCAACGTTACTAGAGCGCTACTCAGCAACAGACTGGGAACAAGTTGCTTAAATTTCATAGTTTTTCTCTGACTCCATCATGCCACGAAATCTCTAGTTAACGATGCTAGCTTCAGAATTTATTGAAATTCATTTGCATCCACAAAGCAAGCCTCATCAAACGACAACAAATAAAAATTTACATATAATACGTAAATGTGAAGTAGACTGTTGCCACTAATTAACACTAATTTGTTCATAATACTTCATCATCTCACGCAAAGTCAGAGGCAGCGATTAGTTCCTCCGCTTCCGCCCAAAACGTGCCGCCCCTAAGAAATCCACCAAGTTTGTTTGTGATTCCGTCAACAAGCAGGACTACTAGAGTTGGCAAGAGGCTGCCCGATTTTTGTATGTGTAAGACCGCCTCAAGTCGATATTCAGAAAATCCTCAAGCTGCATGTTCATTTCTAGACTTGAGAATTCTTTGTATGAAGTTTAGATAACATTTACCAGTCAACACTTTTGGCTGAGTTTACATGACTTGACTGAGATGACATGGAATCATTAAGTCAGATATATGAAATTTTAGTTTAGATAAAATATATTTTCGCATCTACCAAAAGTTATAAAAAAACAATTAAAGAAATTATTATATTTCATTCAATTTTTGATAAGTATTCTCTATTAATAAAGTGTTGCTAAAGACAATAGTTTTCTTCTAGAGTAAAAGGTGCTAATTAAAAATAACTTGCAACTCATCTCAGCCAAGATTTGCGTGACTGACCAAGTCATTGCACTGCATATTTGTATAAGACAGTTATTGAGGTTTATCCAAAAAGAATTATTGCCATTGAATAAAAGCCGTGAAGGCAGCATTCTAACTTACATAGAGTGAAATTTGCCATTGGGCTTGCCTAATTCAACCATTGTTTGTGTGCATCTGATTGCTTGAAACGAAAAATGACTGTAATTTTCAATAGATTTCCAAAAATTCCCCATCAATGTGCGACTGTCGTTGATATTGTGCGTTATCGCAGCTCAACACAACCGCACGCACAAGCGTTCACCTTCCTCGAAGATGGAGAAACTCAGGAATCAACGTTAACTTACCATGAGTTGGATCGACGCAGTCGGGCTATAGCCTCTCAACTCCAAACCTTAGGTTTAACCGGGGAACGTGCTATATTGCTTTATCCACCAGGGCTAGATTACTTAAGTGCTTTTTTTGGTTGTCTCTACGCTGGAGTTGTGGCGGTTCCAGCTTATCCACCTCGCAATCAACGCAATACACCCAGAATTCAAGCAATCATAACAGATGCACAAGCAGCAATTATCCTGACGATAACAACGATTCTCCCTACTGTACAGTCTTTACTTGCAAAAGAAACAGACCAGAGTCATTTACGTTGGCTGACTACCGACAACCTGGCACAGGGTATAGAAGATTCTTGGCAACAGCCTGAAATCAATGCAGATACCCTCGCGTTCTTGCAGTACACATCAGGTTCTACAGGCACACCCAAAGGTGTCATGCTGAGTCATGGCAATCTGCTGCACAATGCCGCCGTGACTTACCAACTCATGGAACATTCTCCCAGCAGTGTATTTGTCTCCTGGCTTCCCGTGTACCATGATATGGGGTTGATTGGTGGGATTTTGCAACCTTTGTATGGTGGGTTTGGTTGCATATTAATGTCTCCAGCATCTTTTTTGCAACGTCCATATAGATGGCTACAGACCATTTCTCGCTACAAAGGCACTACGAGTGGTGGTCCTAACTTTGCTTATGAACAGTGTATTCAAAGAATTACCCAACAACAAAAAGAAACTCTTGACTTAAGTAGTTGGAGTGTTGCATTTAACGGTGCTGAACCAATCCGGCAAGAGACTTTAGAGCAATTTGCTGCAACCTTTGCAGAATGTGGTTTTCGTGGGTCAGCATTCTACCCTTGTTATGGTATGGCAGAAGCAACACTGATGGTTTCTGGTGGGATCAACAAAGCTTTACCTCCTTGCAAAACAGTTGCAAAATCTTCATTAGAGAAAAACCTCCTCGTTGAAGCAAATATCAATAGTGAAGATACCCAGACTTTTGTTAGCTGCGGTCAAAGTATTCCTCAACAGCAGATTGTGATTGTCAATCCCGAAACATTAACTCGTTGTTCATCAGATGAAGTAGGAGAAATCTGGGTATCAGGGCCTAGTGTTGGTCAAGGTTATTGGAATCGGAAAGAACAAACAGAGCAAACATTCCACGCCTACCTTAAAGACACAGGATCTGAACCATTTCTACGCACTGGTGACTTAGGCTTTTTAGACAATGGAGAACTGTTCATTACAGGTCGAGCCAAAGATTTAATCATTATCCGTGGTCGCAACCTCTACCCACAAGACATAGAGTTAACCGCAGAACGCAGTCATCCATCATTACGTTCAGGTAGTGGTGCAGCTTTCTCGGTAGAGGTAGAGAATGAAGAACGACTGGTTCTAGTTCAAGAGTTAGAGTTTCGTGCTAAACCTAATCTTGAGAAAGTCACAGCAGCAATTCGTCAGACAGTTGTTGAAGAGCATGAAATACAAGTTTATGGAATATTACTAATAAAACCAGGTACTATCTCCAAAACCTCTAGTGGCAAAATTCAACGGCGTGCAACTCGCGCACAGTTTCTCGCGGGCGAATTGGAGATCATAAACAGCAGTATCCTGGATGATACAGATGAGTTGGGGAGCCAAACGAGTTTAAGCCGCGAGGCAATTCTTGCAACTCCACCAGAAAAACGTCCGCCACTGCTAATACCTTATCTTCAAACACAGATTGCTCGCGTACTAAAAGTTGCACAATCCAAAGTGAACTCAGAGCAGCCACTAAGTACTTTCGGACTCGATTCATTGATGGTCTTTGAACTCAAAAATCAGATTCAAGTAGACCTTGGAGTCACAATATCTATCGAGGATTTCTTCAAAGATGCCAGTGTCGTCCTGCTAGCAAGACAAATACTAACTCAACTAACAACAAAAACAGCGTTAGAACCCAAACTGGAGCCTATTTCCCGAAATCAAGAACTACCTGTGTGCCTTGCTCAAGAACGCTTGTGGTTCCTTGATCAATTAGAACCTGGAAACCCTTTCTACAATGTTCCTATTGCTGTGCATTTAACTGGGGAACTTAACCTCACAACCTTAGAAGAAAGTCTTAATCAAGTTGTGCGGCGTCACGAAGCATTGCGGACAAGTTTTTCAGAAGTGCAAGGACGACCCATCCAAAAGATCGCCCCCACCTTAAAAATAACCTTGCCAGTCACAGATTTATTGGGAGCAAATATAGAGTCAGCTTTGTCCATCGCCACTGAGTTTGCCCAACAGCCTTTCGACTTGTCCCAAGCACGACTGCTGCGAGCTAAACTCCTACGTTTGACACAACAGGAGCATATGCTGCTGTTAGTCATGCACCACATTATTTCGGATGGCTGGTCTATTGGTATTCTTATTCAAGAACTGGCAGAGATTTACAAAGCTTTTTCTAAAGGCTTACCATCCCCACTTCCTGAACTTCCGATTCAATATGCAGATTTTGCTTATTGGCAGAAACAATGGTTGCAAGGAGAAGTACTCAACAATCAGGTTACTTACTGGAAGCAGCAATTAAGCGGCAGTTTACCTGTACTGCAACTTCCCACCGACCGACCGCGACCAACCATACAAACCTTTACTGGCGAAAAACAATTTTTTGCATTTCCTAAGGCTCTAAGTGAGGCGGTCAACAACTTGAATCGACAAGAAAGTGTCACTCAGTTTATGACACTTCTGACAGTGTTTAAGATTTTGTTATACTGCTATTCAAACCAAGAGGAAATAATAGTAGGTTCGCCCGTTGTCGGTCGCACCAGAAGAGAAACAGAAAAACTCATTGGCTTTTTTCTCAACACATTGGTATTGCGTACCAACTTATCAGGCAATCCGACTTTCCGTGAGTTATTAGGGCGGGTGCGCGAAGTTGCTTTGGGAGCTTATGCTCATCAAGATTTGCCCTTTGAAAAGTTGGTAGAGGAATTGCAGCCGGAACGAAATTTAAGTCATAACCCGCTGTTTCAGGTAATGTTTATTCTCCAGAATGCTCTTATACCAACTATAGAACTTCCAGGGTTGACTCTGCGTCCGTTGGAAGCCGACAGCGGCACTTCAAAATTTGATTTGAAGCTAAGTATTTGGGAAAGTCTAGAAGGTTTTAATGGTTCATTGGAGTATAAAACAGACTTGTTCGATGCCACTACTATTGCTCGAATGATAAGTCATTTAGAAATACTTTTACCCCATGTTGTTGAACAGCCTGACATTAGAGTGAATGAGCTAGCCAAAGTACTCGCCAAAGCTGACAGAGAACAACAGCTAATAAAAGAACAAAAACTAGAACACACTTCTGTGCAAAAACTCAAGCTGACAAAGCGTAAGGCAATTCATGGAGTCTGAAAAAATCTGAAAAGATTTCATGCTTAATTCTTAATATTTTATTGAACTGAGGAGTATATCAATGAAATTCAACAATTTTCAGCGTAAAATGATAGCATTTATCGCTCCTTACAATTTAAGTAAAACAGCAGCTATTTATTCTAATGATGAATGGCCAAGACTTCGGTTTGCTCATCGCTATCAAAGTCATTTTGCTCCATTGAAGTGGAAAAAACTAAAGATTCTTGCGATTGGTGTAGGGGGTTATGAAGACCACACATATGGAGGGGAGGCTTTAAAAACGTGGAAAACCTATTTCCCAAACAGTATGGTTTACGGTCTTGATATAATAGACAAAAGGTATTTAGAAGAAGACCGTATTAAAATATTTCATGGTGACCAAAATGATAAAGATTTCATTCAAGAAGTTTTAGCCGAAACTGGCGAACTAGATATTATAATTGAAGATGGTAGTTCTGCAAATGAACATCATATCAACGCCTTCTATACTTTTTTTCCAGCACTTAAAGATGGTGGCATTTATGCAGCAGAAAATATCCACCACTCATATTGGCCAAGTCTTAAAGGTGAAAAGTGGTCAAACTTAGCCAAAGACAGTTTTGAGTTACAAAACTGGATAACTGTTGGTGGTAGCCTCGACCTAAACGATCCAACAACCGTGATGAATATGTTTAAAAGACTGGTTGATGGATTAAACTATCAGGAATTTTTAAATCCAGGATACACTCCTTCATACTTTGATGAGAACATTTTATCCATACAATTTTATCATAATTTGGTCATCTTATATAAAGGTAAAAACGATGAGGAAAGTAATTTTATCGAAAACAATACATTGCACCCTTTTGTTTTGGAAACACTGGGTGTGAAGTCATTAGAGGAATTAGATTTAGATTTTTCCAAAGCTAATAAGTCAATTAATGAATACACCACTATTGAAGCAAGACAGTGACACCAAGAAATCAATAAGTTTGTCTTCCTGGATTAGTTTGACTTGTCGTAATAGAAAAAGCAGAAGATCATTCTGGAAGTTGAAAAAATGTAAGAGATAAATAATGAAGATTCCAGACTATCCAAAAATCAGCCTCAACCAAATAAGGTCAAAAAGACGGCAAGGCGTTAATCTCTCGGATGCAGAATTGATCAAAGCAATACCTTTGTCGCTTGAGAAATCCTTACCTTTGCTGTTACAACCTGTTGTAGAAGGAATTAATTTAGTAACTTGGGCAGCAAGTAATCAGGAGTTAATTGCAAAAAATTTACTGAAGCATGGCGGTATCCTGTTTCGTAACTTCCAAGTCACAGATGTGGTTGAGTTTGAAAAATTCATCCAGACAGTTTCTGGAGATTTGCTGGAATATCGCGATCGCTCTTCACCGCGCAGTTTAATTCAAGGCAATATTTATACTTCAACTGACTATCCAGCCAACCAAACTATCTTTTTACATAGCGAGAATTCCTACGCTGCCGCATGGCCCCTAAAAATCTTCTTTTATTGCGTAACACCAGCTATTCAGGGAGGAGAAACACCCATCGCTGATACTCGAAAATTATATCAGCGGATTGATTCCAAGATTCGCGATCGCTTTATCGAAAAGGGAGTGATGTACGTCCGTAACTTTGGCGATGGTTTTGGCTTGGCTTGGCAGACAGTGTTTCAAACAACCAATCCTACAGAAGTAGAAACCTTCTGCCGTCACAATGGCATTGAGTTTGAGTGGAAAGAGGGCAATCGCTTGAGAACCCGACAAGTGCGGCAGGCTGCTGCCACACATCCACAAACAGGTGAACAAGTATGGTTTAATCACGCAGCTTTTTTTCATGTGTCAACTTTGGAACCTACCATGCGTGAAGCATTGTTAGCTGAATTTCCAGAATCAGACTTGCCACACAATACATATTATGGTGATGGTTCGCCAATTGAAGCAGCCGTGTTAGATGAAATTCGTGCTGTCTACCAACAAGAAACGGTTATTTTCCCTTGGCAAGCTGCAGATATTTTAATGCTCGATAATATGCTCGCTTCCCACGGACGGATGCCATTTGTGGGAGAGCGAAAAGTCGTAGTCGGAATGGCAGAACAATTGAGTAGTCAAGATATTTAGTGCCTAGTACGGAGAATGAGAATGATTTCACAAATGCAGGGTTTTCGACTCTCACCCCAACAAAAACATCTGTGGCATTTACAGGAAAGTGACAACTTCCCTTATTGTTCACAGTGTGCTGTTTTGATAGAAGGGAATGTTGAGATCGACACCTTGAAAATAGCTTTAGAAGAAGTTGTCAATCGGCATGAAATTCTCCGTACTAATTTTCATTGCTTGCCTGGTATGACTATACCTTTGCAAGTTATTGGAAATAACGACATAATTTGGAATGAAAACCACGACTTGAGTAGTTGCACACCTCAAGAACAAGAAGAATTTTTATCAGCTTTATTTGATCAGGTTCACAAACAGCCGTTCAATTTAGTAGAAGGTTCCCCATTACACCTATCTTTAATAACTCTGTCACCATCTAAGTATGTTTTGCTCATTAGCTTACCAGCACTTTGTGCAGATGCAGCAACGCTAAAAATTTTAGTGCAAGAAATCAGCCAGTCTTATGCAGCTTGCCTTCAAGGTAAAGAACTAGACGATGAACCATTACAATACGCAGATTTGGCTGAATGGCAAAACGAATTGTTAGAAGGGGCAGATACAGAAGCAGGTAGAGACTATTGGCGGAAACAAGATTTTTCAACGCTGACAAAATTAAAGCTACCTTTTGAAAAACAATCTCTAGAGCAACTAGAATTTCAGCCTCACACGCAAAGTTTTACAGTTACCTCTGCTCTGTTAGAACAAATTGACACACTGACTCAGCAATATAATATTTCAGTGGCTGAGTTTTTCTTAGCTTCCTGGCAGATCTTACTTGCGCGTCTTACCAAACAGCAAAATTTGAGTATCGGTGTGGCTTATGAGGGACGCAAATATCAGGAACTAGAGAAGAGTTTCGGATTATTTACTAAATACTTACCGTTAATTTTAAATATAGAATTTGAATCAAGTTTTATTGATATTTTACATAAAAATCATGCATGTACAGAGCAGCTTTATAAGCTACAGGATTACTTTACTTGGGAATCATTAGCACAATCGTATCCCAATACCTTAGGTTTTTTCCCATTTAGTTTTGATTTTGAAGAACTGCCAGGAAATCATGTAGCCGCTGATGTATCTTTTTCGATTGACAGACTGTCTACTTGCATTGAAAGATTCAAAGTAAAGCTTTCCTGTACTCGTCAGAATGATACCCTAAGTATAGCATTTCACTATGACTCAAACTTATTTGATGTAGAAGATATCAAACGCTTAGTCGGACAATTTCAGACGTTGTTAGCTAGTGCGAACGCTCATCCAGAGACAGCAATTAGTCAGTTAGATATTCTTAGTCAAATGGAGAGACAACAACTGCTTGACCTGGTAAACAACACCAAGCGCGATTATCCTCACAATAAGTGCATTCACCAACTGTTTGAGGAACAAGCACGAAAAACCCCCAATAAACTTGCTATTGTTTTTGAAGACCAACAACTGACTTACCACGAACTCAATCAACGGGCTAACAAAATAGCTCACTACCTGCAAAAGCAGGGGGTTGGACCAGAGGTGTTAGTGGGGCTGTGTGTAGAGCGATCGCTCTCCATGATAGTTGGACTTTTAGCCATCCTCAAAGCTGGTGGGGCGTATGTGCCACTAGATCCGGCATTGCCCAAAGAAGGTTTGGCATTACGATTGCAGGATGCCCAGGTGTCATTAGTTATTAGTCATTCGTCATTGGCAAGTAACTTTGAGCAAATAACAGTAATCTACCTGGATAGGGACTGGGAAACTATTGCCCAGGAAAATGAAGTTAATCTCAATACCAAGGTAACAAGTGAAAATCTAGTATATGCACTGTTTACCTCTGGCTCTACAGGCAGACCCAAGGGGGTTGCGATTGAACACCGACAACTGCTCAATTATCTATATGCCATCATCGATAGGTTAAACCTGCCAGGTGGAGCTAACTTTGTACTGGTTTCTACATTCGCTGCAGACTTAGGCAACACGGTTATCTTTCCTTGTCTGTGTACGGGGGGATGTCTGCATGTCATCTCCTACGAACGTGCTACTGACCCTGCAGCTTTAGCAGAATACTGCCACAGACATCCGATTGACTGTCTCAAAATTGTTCCCTCTCACCTTGCTTCCCTCTTAACATCTTCTTCACCTAAGTCTATCCTGCCTAGAAAACGACTTATCCTGGGTGGTGAGGCTACCAGTTGGGAGCTGATCGAGCAGATCCAAAGGTATGCACAAGATTGCCAAATCTTCAATCACTACGGTCCGACAGAAGCCACTGTAGGTGTACTTACTTATCAAGTAGAACTTGGTGACGAGCTTGACTGCGATCCAAAATCTAAAACAGTTCCCCTCGGTCGCTCAATTCCTAACACGCAGGTCTATGTCCTAGAAGAAAACCTACAGCCTGCTCCCATAGGAGTTAGTGGCGAAATATACATTGGTGGGACAACTCTCGCGAGATGCTATCTGAATCAGCCCCAACAGACAGGTGTTAAATTTATTCCCAATCCATTCAGTCAAGAAGAGGGAGCACGGCTTTACAAAACCGGCGATCGGGCACGCTATTTGCCAGACGGCACGATTGAGTTTTTAGGTCGGAGCGACCACCAAGTTAAAATTCGGGGCTTCCGCGCAGAATTAGGAGAAATTGAGGCAGTACTCAGTCTCCACCCAAATGTGCGCGAGGTTGTCGTCTTAGTAAGAGATTCAGAGTCTGGTCAGAACTATCTGGCAGCTTACGTCGTACCATCTCAAGAATCGCCTGTCCTTATTAATGAACTGCGTAACTATATGCAGGCGAGGTTGCCTGAGTATATGGTGCCGTCAACGTTTGTCATCCTCAAGGCGCTACCGCTTACTCCCAACGGCAAAGTAGACCGTCAAGCCCTGCCAGAACCCAACCAAGTACGTTCTGAGTTAGAAACAAGTTTTACAAATCCCCGCACGCCAGTTGAGGAGGTACTTGCTGGAATTTGGGCTAGAGTTCTTGGTACTGAGCACGTAGGTATCCACGATAACTTTTTCGACTTGGGAGGACACTCGTTACTAGCAACGCAAGTTGTTTCCCAAATACGCGAAACCTTCCAAGTGGAGTTGCGCTTACGTAGTTTGTTTGAAACACCCACACTGGCGGGACTAGCTGAAGTGATTGAAACCGCAGTCAGGGCTGGGCAGAACTTAACAACTACGGCTATTGAGCGGGTGAAACGGGAAGGCGAATTGGCACTGTCGTTTGCTCAACATCGATTGTGGTTTCTTGACCAATTAGAGCCAGGTAATCCTTTTTACAACATTTCTAGTGCTTTAGTATTGAAAGGTTTGCTCAATGTGCTAGTTCTAGAGCAGAGTTTTAATGAAATTGTGCGACGCCATGAAACTTTGCGGACAAGCTTTGCAAGCGCAAACGGGCAACCTGTGCAAGTTATTGCTTCAACACTAAACATTACCTTGCCAATAGTGGACCTTCAGGCATTACCTTTAGACAAACGGGAAGCTGAGGTTCGACAACTGGCTAAATTACATGCGCGATATTCTTTTGACTTAACTCAAAGTCCTTTGCTCAAAAGCAGTCTTTTACGACTGAAACAAGACGAGCACATATTGCTATTCACGATACATCATATAATTGCTGACGGATGGTCAGCAGGTTTGCTAGTGAATGAAGTGGCTGCACTTTACGAATCATTTAGTCATGGCAAACTCTCGCCGTTGCCCGAACTGCCTATTCAATACGTAGATTTCGCGGCTTGGCAGCGGCAGTGGTTACAAGCAGAAGTACTACAATCTCAGATATCTTACTGGAAAAAGCACTTAGAGGGTGCACCAGCGGTACTAGAGTTACCCACTGACTATCCACGACCTGCTGTTGGAACCTTCCGGGGTGGTAGTTATTCATTCGAGGTCCCTGTTGAGCTATCACAAGCCCTGAAGAAATTGAGCCAGCAGCAGGGAAGTACCCTATTTATGATTTTGTTAGCAGCTTTTCAGACGCTGCTATGGCGTTACACGGGCAGTGAAGATATTGTCATAGGTTCGCCCATCGCCAACCGTAACCGTGCAGAAATAGAAGGGTTAATTGGATTTTTTGTCAATACTCTAGTACTGCGAACGAACTTTGCAGGTAATCCCACTTTTGAGGAGCTACTGACTCGCGTACGGGAAGTAGCCCTGGGAGCGTATGCTCACCAAGATTTGCCTTTTGAGCAGCTTGTAGAGGAACTGCAACCACGCAGAGACTTAAGCCACACGCCACTGTTCCAGGTAATGTTTGCGCTTCAGAATGCACCAATGTCGGCGTTAGAATTGCCAGGTTTGAGTTTAAGTCCCCTGGAAAGTAATAGTGGCACGGCAAAGTTTGATTTGACCCTGGATATGACAGAAACAGCACAGGGACTAGTTGGCATTCTGGAGTACGATACCGATTTATTTGAGTCAAGCACTATAAGCAGGATGGCTGGACATTTGCAAACCCTTCTTCAAGGGATTGTTGATAATCCACAGCAACTCGTATCGGAGTTGCCACTGTTGACCGAGCCTGAGTGGCAGAGTTTGCTGATAGAGTGGAATGATACTCAGTTGGAGTATCCTCAACACCAGTGTATTCATCAGCTATTTGAGGCTCAAGTAGAGCTTACACCCGATGCAGTCGCATTGGTGTTTGAATCGGAGCAACTAACCTACTGTGAACTGAACGCTAGAACCAATCAGCTAGCGCACCACCTGCAATTGCTTGGAGTAAGACCAGAGGTACTGGTGGGAATTTGTGTGGAGCGATCGCTCAACATGATCATTGGACTTTTAGGCATCCTCAAAGCAGGTGGCGCTTATGTACCGCTCGACCCCACTTATCCCAAAGAGCGCTTAGCTTTCATGCTTAAAGATGCGTGTGTGTCGATGCTGTTGACTCAGCAAAAATTGCTTGAAAGTCTTCCAGTTCATGATACACGCGTGGTTTGTTTAGACAAAGACTGGCAGGTAATTTCTCGTAATAATGAAGCAAATTTAGTTAATATTGCTACCTTCCATAATTTAGCTTATGTAGTTTACACATCAGGTTCTACAGGCAAGTCTAAAGGGGTGGCGATCAATCATTGCAGTCTGATTAATGCATATCAGGCTTGGGAAAACGCATATCGGCTTCGGTCTGTTACTAGTCATCTTCAAATGGCTAGTTTCTCCTTTGATGTCTTTTCAGGGGATCTAATTCGCGCGCTTTGTTCTGGAGCCAAGTTAGTGTTATGCCCGCGTGAGTGGCTTTTAGAGCCGGAAAAACTGTATAAACTCATGCGCCAAGAGAAGATTGATAGCGCAGAATTTGTTCCAGGTGTTATGAGGAACTTAGTTCAGTATCTGGAGAAAACCAAGCAAGATCTTCACTTCATGCGGTTGCTAGTAGTAGGTTCAGATAGTTTCTATCTCCAGGAGTATAAGGAATTTAAGCATTTGTGCGGTTCAGATACTCGCTTGATTAATTCCTATGGGGTGAGTGAAGCCACTATTGACAGTACGTATTTTGAGAGTGAAAAGGTCAACTTCCCTGTTAATGGGTTAGTCCCGATTGGTCGTCCGTTCGCCAATACGCAAACGTATATTTTAGACAGCCATCTCCAACTCGTCCCCATTGGAGTTACAGGTGAACTGCACATTGGAGGTGTTGGTCTTGCACGGGGCTACATCAACAGAGAAGACTTGACCTCGCAGAAATTCATTCCTAACCCCTTTGAACATTCTCAATTTCCAATTTCCTATTCCCCATTCAATCGTCTGTACAAAACAGGCGACTTAGCCCGTTACCTTCCTAACGGCAACATTGAACTTCTTGGTCGGATCGATCATCAGGTCAAAATCCGTGGTTTCCGCATTGAGTTGGGAGAAATTGAAGCTTTACTCAATCAACATTCTGCTGTTAGAGAAGCTGTGGTGATTTCTATTGATGTGTCAGACTACAAACGTTTGGTAGCCTATGTAGTTCCGAATTTGAAATCTGATGTTGTTGTAGAAGGACAGATGTCAGCAGCAGATTTGAACACTCAGCAAGTTTCGCAGATGTCTACTACTCAGTTTGTGCCCCTATTACGGCAGCACTTAGAGTCAAAGTTGCCAAACTACATGATGCCAGCAGCTTTTGTCATTCTAGAAGCACTACCACTTACACCTAATGGTAAGATAGATCGCAAAGCTCTGCTTGTAATGAAAATTGATAGATTTGATGTAGAAACAGTTTTTGTTGCACCTCGAGATCCAGTTGAGGAAGTGGTAGCCGGAATTTGGATTCAAGTTCTTGGTTTAGAGCAGTTAAGTGTCTATGACAACTTCTTTGAGCTAGGCGGACATTCATTATTAGCTACCCAAGTTATTTCCCGCATACGGAAAGCTTTCGAGGTAGAGTTACCGCTACGCCTCTTATTTGAATCACCCACAGTAGCTGAATTAGCTAAAAGTATCCGAGAGGTAATCAAGGCAGAACTGGTACAACAACTCCCTCTCATTAATCGCGTCTCCCGAGATGGAAATTTACCGCTCTCCTTTGCTCAAACCAGACTATGGTTGCTGGATCAATTACAACCAGGTAGCTCTATGTACAACTCAACAGTTGTCGTGCGCCTTGTTGGTTCTCTGAATGTAGCTGTGCTGGAGCAGGCTTTGACTGAAATTGTATGTCGCCACGAAGCTCTACGTACTACCTTCCCTGCGGTAAATGGACAACCGTTTCAGGCGATCGCCCCCGCTAGCCTAACTGTGAAACTACCAGTTGTGGACTTGCCGGAGTTACCAGAAGCTGAAAGAGAAGCTTTTGTTCAACAACTGACCGCAGAGGAATCCCA
This sequence comes from Brasilonema angustatum, assembly GCF_059505445.1. Lineage (NCBI taxonomy): Bacteria > Bacillati > Cyanobacteriota > Cyanophyceae > Nostocales > Scytonemataceae > Brasilonema > Brasilonema angustatum. Next base: position 90,546 of record NZ_JCACKO010000133.1, read on the forward strand.
ACGCACCTTTGATCTAGCCCAAGATCCATTACTGCGATGTACGCTTCTGCACGTCCGCGAGGAAGAGCATATAGTATTATTCACCATCCACCATATTGTCTCAGATGGCTGGTCTAGGGGTGTGTTCGTTCGGGAGTTTGCAGCACTGTACGAAGCCTTTTCTACCGGAAAACCCTCCCCACTGCCAGAACTGCCCATCCAGTATGCAGATTTTGCTGTGTGGCAACGACAGTGGATGCAGGGTAAGGTATTGGAAGCCCAACTTGCTTACTGGAAGAAGCAATTGGGTAATAACCTCCCAGTACTGCAATTACCTACAGATCGTCCACGCGCAGAAGTTAAAACCAACCCTTGCGCTACTCAATCCTTCATCATTCCCTTCAAAGAGTCCAAAGCACTGCAAACACTCGCACGCCAAGAAGGTGTCACCTTATTCATGACCCTGCTGGCAGGTTTTCAGGTGTTACTACAACGCTACACCAGTCAAGATGACATCGTTGTTGGCACTGATGTTGCTAACCGTAATCAAGCAGAAATGGAATCATTAATTGGCTTTTTTGTCAATCTGCTTGTCTTACGCACCGACTTGAGCGGAAACCCCAGTTTCCAGGAATTGCTTAAACGAGTACGCTCTGTAGCATTAGGAGCTTATGCTCATCAAGATTTGCCTTTTGAGGAATTAGTTAAGGCTTTGCAACCCGAGCGTAATTTGAGCAACACGCCACCACTATTTCAGGTATTATTTGTACTCCAGAACACACCCATGCCACCCTTAGAATTGCCAGGGCTGACATTAAGCATGTTAGAATTTGAAAACAAAATAGCAAGGTTTGATATAGCGCTATTTCTGACAGAAACAGAGCAGGGTATCTTAGGCGAATGGCAGTACAACGCTGATCTTTTTGATGCCACCACCATCACTCGTATGACAGACAACTTCCAGACGCTGCTCAACAGCATTGTGTCCCAACCTGATGTCCGAATTAACAGTCTAGAAATGCTGACTGACGATGAAATAAAACAACAAACCGTGCAAAAAAGAGAGCGCAAAGTGTCTAAGAGAGAAAAGTTTATTAGCGTTGCTCCCAAAGCGGTAACTTTATCACAAAAAAGATTAATCAAGACTACTTATCTCCAACCAGGACAAACATTTCCTCTTATAATTCAGCCAAATGCTGACGAGATTGATTTTGTGGCTTGGGTTAAGACTAACCAACAATTTATAGAAACAGAATTGTTGAAACATGGAGCTATTCTATTTCGAGGTTTTAATGTAGATTCTGTCTCAGAATTTGAAAGTGTTGCCCAGGCAATTTGTCCAGACTTATTCGGTGAGTATGGCGACTTACCTCGTGCTGGAGAAAGCGGTAAAGTTTATGGTTCTACTCCTTACCCCCCTGATACAGCTATCCTTTTCCACAATGAAAGCTCTCACTTACATCAGTTTCCTTTAAAAATTTGGTTTTTCTGCGTACAACCAGCTAAGCTTGGTGGAGAAACGCCGATTATAGACTGTCGAAAAGCTTATCAACTCCTCAATTCCAACCTCCGAGAACGATTGGCAGAAAAAAAATTAATGTATACTCGTCATTACACAGATGGTCTAGATGTAAGCTGGCAAGATTTCTTTCGCACTAACGACAAATCTATAGTAGAAAATTACTGTCGTCAGGCTGGAATTGATTTTGAATGGTATCATAATGATAATTTAGTGACTCGTCAAATTCGTCCAGCAGTCGCAGTACATCCTAAAAGTAGCGAGCGTGTATTTTTCAATCAAATACAGTTACACCACATAGCATATTTGGATACAGAAGTTCGAGAATCTCTGTTGTCTTTATTTGGAGAGAAGAAGCTACCACGTAATGTTTATTATGGAGACGGAACTCCCATAGAAGACGAAGTCATTGCAGAAATTAATGAAGTTTTTCAGCAGTCGAAGACAAGCTTTCCTTGGCAGAAAGGAGACATTTTGATGCTAGATAATATGCTTGTTGCACACGGACGCTACCCGTATGAAGGGCTACGTAAGATTGTGGTAGCAATGGGAGAAATGATTCAAAGCCAAGACATTGCACTTGATGGTATGAAACCAGGAGGTAAATGATAACTTACGCTACTATTAACCAGGGTAAACGTATCGCAATTTGAGTTGACAAGTATAAAGTAGTGTATTGTCTTTGAAAAGGATCTATCTCAGATCGGGGGCAGTCTCATGGCATCAGGAAAATATGAAAATGTTGTCAGTGTTCTGTAGATATGCTTGCGATCATACGATCATCTTTGCATTGAATTAGGAGTAACAATGAAAAATAGCAATAACTCTCAAATACCGCATGCTGACCGAGTGAGCAACCTATCAAAAGAAGAATTTATACAAAAGTACGGAATACCTAATAAACCTGTAATAATTTTAGATATTATGGATAATTGGAAAGCGAAGACGTGTTGGACACCAGAGTTTTTTAAATCCAAGTATGGTGCTATCCATGTGACCACTGTGAAACAAACTGAGACAACAGATGAGCAATGTACAATGAGATTGGGTGAGTATATCGATTATATGGAAAGCAGTGAAGAAGAAAATCCTTATTATTTAAGGTTTCAGGCGAAAAATTATGCAAGTTAAATGTGGAACAGCTTAGCAATGGGTGAAATGATTTTTAGTCAAGATACTTAAGGAACTGCGTTAGCGAAGCAGGATGTTATCGCTTGAATAAACTAAAGACTATAAACAAAGCAATTAACTAGACTTGATATGACAATACAATCACTGTTAAAGAATCAAAAATATTGTTTTATTGTCAAATAAAATTTGAAGTTCTACAAAAAAAGGAGTATAATCATGAGAAATAAAATGGAGTCACTAGGAATCAGCACTGGAAAGATAATCTATAGTTGTGACGATTCCCAAGATATTCTTAGCCTTTCTGTAGCGAAAATTATAGAGCTATTTAAATCATCTGGGGTTCTTCTTTTTCGAGGATTTAAAGTCACTCATGAACAAATGAAAACGTTTGCAGAACAATTCAGTTCTAAATTCATTCAACATTTTACAAGACCCCAGGTTGATTCGGATAGATTTGTTCAATTTGTAGACGCAGGAATGGGTAGTAGTGATCTTCATAGCGAACACGCATATTCTCCCTTTCGCCCCGACGTTATTTACTTTTGCTGTGCTGTACCAGCAGCACAAGGTGGTGAAACTACATTCTGTGATGGCGTTCGAGTGTGGGAGGAACTGAGTGAAGAAACGAGACAGTTATTTCTTTCAAAAAAACTAAAGTTTTCTTTTGAAGAAATCTCGGCAGATATATTAAAGAGAGTTGCTGGGTCAGAGACTACCACAGCTAATATTAAGCGAATACTGGATAGTTTTGAGGGTGTGAAATATCAGTTCAAGGAAGATAGCTCTATTTCAATGGAATATGTTTGCTCATCTGTAGTTAAAACCAAATATTGTCACCAAAATGCGTTTGCGAACAGCATTTTGGGGACTTACGCAGACAACGGAAAAGTAACTTTTGAAGACGGTTCAATTGTCCCAGATGAAGTGATCGACGAAATCGAGAAAGTCACAGACAGCTTGATGGAGACAATACCGTGGCAAGCAGGCGATTTGGCGATGATTGATAATTCAAGATTTATGCATGGTCGCAAAGAATTTAACGATAATCGACGGCAGGTTTTTAGTACTCTAAGTAATCTTCAGTTTTAATATACCCTACCGTAACTCGTGTGAAAATTGTCATGTATCTAAAAGCTGAGGGGCAGTGTTACAAAGTCAGGGTATTTAACCTCTGTGGGATTATTATAAACAGCACTTAAGTGACAATTTGCTTGTATTGAACCTGCTAACTGATCGTTCGCAATAGCCAGTTCAAATTTTCAAAGGTATTTGTACTTCGTGGAAGGGAAGGAGGAAGTAAATGATGACTGACACTATTAAAGGTTTTAGGCTGTCTCCCCATCAGAAACGTCTTTGGTTCTTGCAGCAAGATAGTTCTGCTTACTTAACTCAAGGTGCTATTCTGATACGAGGCAATCTTCAACCAAATATTTTAAAAGCAGGATTACAGCAAGTCGTCAATCGCCATGAAATTCTTAGGACAAATTTGTGTCGTTTGCCTAGTATCAAGACTCCTGTCATGGTTGTTGCCGATACCAGTTTTCCTTTCTGGCAAGATATTGATTTAAGTCATAGTCATGAGCAGGAACAGTTATCCAAAATTGAGGATCTTTTTCAGCAGGCGAGACACCAAGGCTTTAACTTTGATCAAGGTTCAATATTGCGTTTGTCTTTACTGAAACTGTCACAAAAATCGTATATTCTACTTGTCTCCTTGCCTGCACTTTGTGCAGATTCCTGGACAATCAATAATCTATTTAATGAAATTAGTCATTCATATTCTAATTGTTTAGAAGATAAGGAATTATGTGATGAAGTTGTGCAATACCTGCAATTTTCCGAATGGCAAAATCAATTACTCGAAGACGAAGATGCAGAGGCGGCTAAGAAATACTGGCAAGAGCAAAAGCTTCCTTCCCAAGCTACATTAAAACTGCCTTTTGAAAGCCAACCTTCAAAACAATCACAATTCCAGCCAGAGTGTTTGCGACTGGCGATCGCTCCCGAACTAACAGCCAAAATTGAAACTTTAGCCCAAAAATATAATACTTCCACTGCTGTCGTCTTACTAGCTTGCTGGCAAGTCTTGATTTGGCGACTGACAGCACAGCCAGATATTGTTATCGGTATGGCTTGCGATCGCAGAGATTATGAAGAACTACAATATTTACTAGGACTTGTTGCTACCTGGTTGCCAATTAAAAGCCATTTGACACCAGACTTACGCTTTAAAGAACTTTTAGAACTAGCAGAACAAACTATAGAGGCTGGTTCAGAATGGCAAGATTATTTTGTTCCAGAACCACTAGAAAATAATAATACACTAGCTTTTCCTATTGGTTTCGAGTTTGAGCAACTACCGGAACAACTCATTGCTGCTGGTGTCTCATTTTATCTTGACAAATATTACAGTTGTATTGAACCTTTTAAAGTAAAACTTACTTGTACTCAAGGCAATAATTTGCTTACAGCAGAATTTTATTATGATGTCAACTATTTTTCGGCTGATGCTATTGAGCGTTTAGCTGGACAGTTTAAAACTTTATTAAGCAGTGCAATTGCAAATTCAGATAAGAAAATTAGTCAATTAGAGATTCTTAGCGAAAGCGATCGCCAACAATTACTAGTTAAGTTTAACCAAACGCAGATTAATTATCCACTAGACAAGTGTATTCACCAACTCTTTGAAGAACAAGCACAAAAAACACCCAATAGCATTGCCGTTATATTTGAAGACCAGCAACTGACCTATACAGAGCTTAACCGAAAAGCCAATCAACTAGCTCATTACTTGCAAACGCTGGGAGTAAAGCCAGAAGTTTTAGTTGGGCTTTGCGTAGAGCGATCCTCTGAAATGACTATTGGACTTTTGGGCATCCTCAAAGCTGGTGGAGCATACTTACCCTTAGATCCAGCATTACCAAAGGAGAATCTTGCCTTCCGGTTGCAGGATGCCCAAGTACCAGTGCTATTGACACAACAGCGATTAGTAGATACTCTACCAACAGATGCATCGCAGATCGTCTGCTTAGATACGGACTGGGATATTATTGCTCACTACAGTGATGAAAATCCCACAAGTGTTGTGACAAGTGAAAATCTGGTCTATGTATTGTTCACCTCTGGCTCAACTGGTACACCAAAAGGGGTGGCGATTGAACATCGACAACTGCTAAATTACCTCAACGGAATCATAGATAAGTTGAATTTATCAACAACAACCAACTTCGCTACTGTTTCCACCCTTGCAGCAGATTTGGGTAATACTGTTATCTTTTCTTCTCTTTGTACTGGAGGGTGTCTGCATGTGTTATCTACCGAGTGTGCTACTGACTCAACAGTCCTAGGAAAATACTGCCGCAAACATCCCATTGACTGTCTCAAAATTGTACCCTCCCACCTTGCGACTCTGCTTGCATCTGCACCATCCGAGTCCATTTTGCCCCGCGCCAGACTGATTCTTGGTGGTGAAGCAGCAAGTTGGGAACTAATTGAGCAAATCCAAGCTTCTGCACCAGACTGCCTTATCTTCAATCACTACGGTCCCACAGAAGCTACCGTGGGGGTTACTACTTTCGCCGTTGGGGATAAACAAGCTAACTATAGTTCACAAGCAGTTCCACTTGGTCGTCCACTTGCTAACACGCAGATTTATTTGCTTGATGAGCAACTGCAACCTGTGCCCATAGGTGTCCCAGGTGAATTATACATCGGCGGTGCTTGTTTAGCTCGCGGCTATCTGAATCGGTCTGAGCTAACAGCACAACGGTTCATTCCCAATCCCTTTGCACAGACGGGATTGATTGCATCTGAGTCAGGATCGCGCTTATACAAAACTGGTGATCAGGCACGCTACTTAAGCGACGGCAATATTGAGTTTCTTGGACGGGTTGATCATCAAGTCAAAGTCAGGGGTTTCCGTATTGAGCTAGGAGAAATTGAGAGCATACTATGTCAACACCCGCAAGTACAACAGGCTGTAATTACAGCTTGGGAAAAAGAATTGAGTAACCAGTACTTGGTAGGTTATATTGTTCCTAAGCACAAACAAACACTTAGTGTTAGTGAACTGCACAAATTCCTAAGACACAAGCTGCCGGAATACATGGTGCCCTCAACTTTCGTGATGTTGAAGGCTCTACCACTTACGCCTAATGGAAAAGTCAACCGTAACGCGCTACCAGAACCAGACGATCATCGTCCAGAATTAGAAGCAACTTATGAACCACCTCGAACTGAAGTAGAGCAAACCATCGCTAATATTTGGCAGCAGATGCTTCATGTTGAAAAGGTGGGCATTCATGATAATTTCTTCGACCTTGGTGGTCATTCATTACTTCTTGTTCAAATTCATGCCAAATTACGAGAAGTTTTAAATACAAATATATCAATAGTTAATTTGTTTGAATATCCAACTATAAACTCCCTGGCGAAATATTTAACACAAGAACAAACTGAAATATCAACATCTTCTTTTGAGGAAAGCGATAAACGAGCACAAAGCCGCATTGCCTCAAGGCAGTCAAGAGCAGCATCTCGGTAAAATTATCTAATTTATAAACAGAATTTAGGATAAATACCTAAATAACCATCAGTGCAAATCATCAAGAAGGAAATTGTCATGAATAGCCTAGAAACACAAAATCAAATAGGCGATTTAGATATAGCGGTTATCGGTATGTCTGGACGGTTTCCTAAAGCCAGGAATATTGATGCTTTTTGGCAGAATTTGCGCTCAGGGGTAGAATCAATTTCGTTTTTTTCAAATCAAGAACTAGAATCATTCGGGGTAGATCCATCTTTACTGACTGACCCTAATTATGTTAAAGCAAATGCTGTACTGGAAGATATAGAATTATTCGATGCTTCATTCTTTGATTACTCTCCCAGAACAGCAGAAATAATGGATCCACAGCACCGGCTCTTTTTGGAAACTGCCTGGGAGGCTCTTGAAAATGCTGGCTATGATTCTAAAACCTATGATGGTCGGATTAGTGTTTATGGTAGTGCCAGTATTAGCAGCTATTTTTTATTCAATCTTTTCTCTAATACCGAACTGCTAAAATTAGTCGGTCTTGACCAAATTAGGCATAACAATCGTACAGATAACCTGACAACCCGAGTCGCTTATAAGTTGGATCTTAAGGGGTCAGCTATCACTGTTCAAACTGGATGTTCTAGCTCATTAGTTGCTGTTCACTTAGCTTGTCAAAGCTTGATAGATCGTGAATGTGATATGGCTTTGACTGGTGGAGTTTCTGTAATAGGATTGCAAAAAGCTGGCTATATTTATCAAGAAGGGGGAATTTTGTCTCCTGACGGACACTGTCGCGCTTTTGATGCTCAAGCAAAAGGAACTGTGAGCGGTGATGGTGTGGGCATAGTCGCTTTAAAGCGATTAGCAGATGCTCTCGCTGATGGAGATAATATTCATGCTGTTATTAAAGGTTCAGCTATTAATAATGATGGTTCTTCAAAAGTTGGCTATACAGCTCCAAGTATCGATGGTCAAGCAAAGGTGATTGCTGAGGCTCTTGCGATCGCCCAAGTTGAACCTGAAACAATCAACTATGTTGAAACTCATGGCACTGGGACTGTTTTAGGAGATCCTATTGAAGTTGCAGCGCTTACCAAATCTTTTCGCGCCAAAACTAAAAAAAAGGATTTCTGCGCTCTTGGTTCAGTAAAAACCAACATCGGACACCTAGATACTGCGGCTGGTGTTGCTGGTTTAATCAAAACCATTCTCGCACTCAAACACAAACAGATACCACCCAGCTTGCACTTTCAAGAGCCTAATCCCCAGATTGATTTTGCCAACAGCCCCTTTTATGTTAACAGTACGCTCTGCCAATGGAAGACAAACGGAACACCACGCCGTGCAGGCGTCAGTTCCTTTGGCATTGGCGGTACTAATGCCCATGTGATTCTTGAGGAAACCCCAAAGATTGAAGCATCTAGTCCTGGGCAGACATATAAGTTGTTGGTACTCTCCGCTAAAACTAGTTCAGCACTAGAGACTGCTACAGCAAATCTGGTTAAGCACTTGCAGCAGCATCCTGAAATCAACTTGGCAGATGTCGCTTACACTCTTAGTGTAGGTCGTCGAGTGTTTGATCATCGCAGGATGGTGGTTTGTCAAGATATTGACGATACAGTTAAAATTTTAGAAACAAAAGACCCGCAACGAGTTTTTACCCATTTCACCGAACCTTGTGAGCAAGAAGTTGTGTTTATGTTTCCTGGTCAGGGGTCTCAGTATGTAGAGATGGGTCGAGAACTATACCAGAGTGAGCCAATTTTTCGGGAACAAGTTGATTATTGCTGTAAAATACTTATACCTATTTTAGGGCTAGACTTACGCACTATTCTGTATCCAAGCGAAGAACAGCAAACAGTAGCAGCACAGCAGCTGACACAAACCCATATTACCCAACCGGCGCTGTTTGTGATTTCGTATGCTTTAGCACAATTGTGGATGGCCTGGGGAGTGCGTCCTTCTGCAATGATTGGTCATAGCATAGGAGAATATGTGGCAGCCTGTTTGGCTGGTGTTTTTTCTCTGGAAGACGCATTGGCGCTGGTAGCAGTTCGTGGACAACTGATGCAGCAAATGCCTGCTGGCGATATGCTAGCTGTACCCCTAAGCGAGAAACAAGTGCAATCAATGCTTGGCGAAGAACTTGCCCTAGCTGCAATCAACGCACCATCTCTGTGCGTGGTTTCAGGACCAAGGTCGGCGATTGATGAATTGCACAACTCTTTGACTGAAGAAGGGGTTGACTGCCGTCGGCTGCATACATCGGGTGCCTTTCATTCTCAAATGATGGAGCCAATCATTGAGCCGTTCATAGCACAGGTCAAAAAAATTAACCTAAAGGCTCCGCAAATTCCGTTTGTATCCAACATGACTGGTACTTGGATTACTGTAGCAGAGGCAACCGACTCAAGCTATTGGGCAAAGCATCTACGGCAAACGGTGCGCTTTGCTGAGGGTATTGCTCAGTTGCTGCAAAAGCCAGAGCAAATTCTTCTAGAAGTAGGTCCTGGACGCACGTTGAGTACATTAGCTAGACGACATCCAGATAAAGCGGCAGAGCAAGTTATGTTAACTTCGTTACGCCATCCACAAGAACCGATCTCGGATGTAGCGTTTTTGTTAAATACATTAGGTCAGCTATGGCTTGCTGGAGTACAGGTAGATTGGTCGAGATTCTATACCCATGAGCGGCCTCGTCGCCTACCCTTGCCAACTTATCCCTTTGAGCGTCAGCGTTACTGGATTGAACCTAAAAAACAAGCAAACGCTGTCAAGACGGATGTAGAGACTCAACCTACAACCTCTCCACGCAAAAATCCGGAAATGGCAAACTGGTTCTACATTCCATCTTGGAAACGCTCCCCACTACCCGTTAATCAACCAAGTGAGAATCCAGTTTTGTCCTGCACTCTTGTGTTTATCGATGAGTGCGGCTTGGGTGAAGAACTGGTGAAACGACTCGAACTTGAGGCGCGGGATGTGATTGCTGTGAGGATCGGGTCAGAGTTTTCCAAGCTCAGCGAGCACAGATATGCTATCAATCCTCAACAACGTCATGACTACGAAACTCTGCTTAATGAACTTTTAGCACAAAACAAGTTCCCAAAAACAATTGTTCATTTATGGAGTGTCACCCCTGTTGATCGCATAGATTTAGAACTGAAAACAGTTGACAAATCTCAAGAAACAGGATTTTATAGTCTGCTGTTTCTAGCACAGGCACTTGGAAAACAGAATTTTACTGATGAGCTTCAAATCGCGGTTATTTCCAATAATATGCAGGAAGTGGCAGGCGAAGAGTTATTGTGTCCAGAAAAAGCTACTTTACTTGGACCTATTAGGGTCATTCCTCAAGAATACCCAAACATCAGCTGTCGTAGCATTGATGTTGTTATTCCTAAAGAAGCAAACTGGAGCAAGCAAAAACTCATAGACCAACTGCTTGTTGAGCTACAGGTTCATACTTCTGACCGAGTTATTGCTTACCGTGGTTTTCATCGTTGGGTGCAAAATTTTGAGCCGGTTCAATTGGATGAAGCAAAGGAAGAAAAACCAAGATTAAGGGAAAGGGGAGTTTATCTGATTACAGGTGGACTCGGAGGTATTGGACTTGTGCTGGCTGAACATCTGGCGCTTCAAGTACGAGCTAAGATGATTCTGACTAGACGCTCAGCTTTTCCTGCTAGAGATGAATGGGAACAATGGTTGACCACTCATGATGAGCAAGATGTTATCAGTTGTAAGATTCGGAAAGTGCAGGAACTTGAAGAACTGGGTGCAGAAGTTTTGGTGATCAGCGCTGATGTGACCAACTCTGAACAAATGCAACAAGCGATCGCTCAAGCACAAGGACAATTTGGTCAACTCAATGGTGTCATTCATGCAGCAGGGGTTCCCGGTGGTGGGGTGATTCAGCGAAAAACACCGGAAATGGCAGAAAGTATTCTAGCACCTAAAGTAAAAGGCACCTTGGTTCTTGATAGTATCCTCAAGGATGTTCACCTGGATTTCTTTGTCCTTTGTTCAGCACGTACTGGAATCCTAGGGGGATTTGGGCAGGTCGATTATGTTGGTGCAAATGCCTTTCTTGACGCCTTCGCTCACCATAAGACTCAGCAAGATGGCACATTCACCGTATCCATTGACTGGTGTGCTTGGCAGGAAGTGGGAATGGCAGCAGAGGCGGCTCAGCAACGAGTTCAAACTTCGGATATTTCCCAAACTCGTCAATTCAAAGAAGTCACCCACCCTTTATTTGACCAATGTATCATTGAGAGTCCACAGCAGGAGATATACGTTTCCCATTTAAGTGTAAATAAGCACTGGGTTCTGGAAGAACATAGGGTCAGAGGGAAAGCGACACTTCCAGGAACAGCTTATTTAGAAATGGCCAGAGCCGCTTGTGAGAATCATGCTCAGGACAAAACGATTGAAATTAGAGAAGTCTATTTCTTGACACCTTTAGTTGTAGGAGATGACGAGGAAAAAGAAGTTCGTACGCTTGTGAAGAAGCAAGGAGATGGCTTTGAGTTTTTGATTATAAGCCAATCTAACTTAGGGTCAGAGCAATGGCTTGAACATGCTAGGGGAGAAATAGTTTGTCTAGAGCCAGAATCACTACAAAAACATGACATTAAAGAAATTGAGGCAAGATGTCATGAGCAGGAAATTATTTTTACGCAAGATCATCAACCTCAATCAGGATACATAGAGTGTGGTCTTAGGTGGAACAACTTCAAGCAGGGAAAGCTTGGAATAAACGAGGGGCTGGCTATCATAGAACTGCCCGAAGTCTTCGCTACAGACATTAATTCATACCAGTTGCATCCAGCCTTATTAGACGTTGCTGTTAGTTCCTTGGCTACCAAATTTAAAGATGGAGCTGCTTACCTACCCTTTTACTACAAAAGGTTAACGATAAAAAGACCACTGCCTACAAAAGTATATAGTTATATAAAATATCTAGAGAACAATCAGTCCCAAAAAGAAATCCTGAAATTTAACATCACAATTATGGACGACCAGGGAACAGAACTGGTCGAAATAGAAAATTTCACTCTGAAGAAGGTAGACATTGACATACTTTCTACTAAACAGTCTGGCAGTCAAAGCGAAACAATACCTCCCATTCCTGAAAGCCAAAACTTCTGTTTAAAAATCTCTTCTCCTGGCATCTTAAGTAGCCTAACATTTGAGCCAACTACACGCCAGAAGCCAGGTTATGATGAAGTGGAAATCTCCGTTGGTGCAACGGGTCTCAACTTCAAAGAAGTACTTATAGCGCTGGGACTGCTTCCTGTTCCACCCAATGTTCCTGTCAAGTTTGGTTTGGAATGTGCTGGAAAGATAGTCGCACTGGGAGAAGGCGTTGAGAGTTTTGAGATAGGAGATGAAGTCATTGCTTTTGGCTATTCATGCTTTAGCCCATTTATAACAACTTCTGCAAAGTGGGTTGTACCAAAACCAGATCATCTCAGTTTAGAGGAGGCAGCAACAATTCCGATTGCCTTTGCAACCGCCTACAATTCTCTAATCAAAGTGGGCAAGCTTTGCCAGGGCGAGAGCGTTTTGATTCATGCCGCTGCTGGTGGTGTAGGTATGGCTGCAGTGCAAATTGCCCAGTGGGTAGGAGCTAAAATCTTTGCTACAGCAGGTAACGCAGAAAAACGGGCGTTTCTGCATTCATTAGGCATTGAGCATATCATGGATTCTAGGTCTTTGGCTTTTGCTGACGAAGTGATGAAACGCACTGACGGCAAAGGTGTAGACGTGGTTTTGAATTCATTAGGGGGAGAATTTATACCCAAAAGCCTTGCGATTCTAGCACCCTATGGACGTTTCCTAGAAATTGGTGTGCGGGATATCCTCAACAACAGTCAATTGGGTCTGCGACCTTTTGAGAAAAGCTTATCGTTCTTTGCTACTCCGCTAAACCGTGAACACCCCAACTTCAGTAACCTGTTGAATGAAGTTATACAACACTTCCACGATGGAAATTTTAGTCCTCTTCCCCATCATGTTTTCCCAATTACGTCTGTGGCTAGTGCCTTTGAGTACATGGCTGCAACCAAGCATATTGGCAAGATTGTGGTATCCTTGCAGGATAAAGAGGCTTTCAGCAATTTAGTAACTGCGGAAGATGAGATGAGTCAAGAAGCAACTTTGACTGTAGCTTCTTCTGTCCAGTCGGGTACTCCATCTCCCATTCTGTCTTCAGCTAGTTCTGGCTTATTCAAAAAACCAGGATCATCCACAAACAGATTTCAAAGACAACTTCTCAAGGAAGAACTTTTACCAACAGAAGGAATAGAAGTCTTTCGACGAATTTTGGGGAGTACGCTATCCCAAGTTATTGTATCAACCTACGAGCTACAGAGTCGTGATTTTTTAATTCAAGGTAAACAGGATAATGGTTTTAAAGCTAAATCTTACCCTACAGTGTTAGAGACGGCTAACCTATCCAAACCAACACAACAACGACCATCACTAATTAATCCTTATGTTGCTCCCAGGAATGAAACCGAGCAAACGCTTGCTGACATTTGGCAAGAACTTCTTGGGATTGAGGCGATAGGAATTCACGACAACTTCTTTGAGCTTGGTGGCGATTCACTTCTTATAGTTCAAGTTCGCAGCAAACTGCGAGAAAAGCTTAACAAAGATATATCAATATCCGACTCATTTGAATATCCGACCATAAATGCCTTGGCAGAACATCTCATCGGCAAAGAGGATGAACAACCTGCCTATCAGCAAGCCTCGGACCGCGCCAAGAGGCGAAATGAAGCTATTGAAGAAAACAGCCAACAGATGAAGCGAAAACTAATCAAGCAAAATAAGAAGACAAATGGATAATCAAGAATCTCACGATTCCTTAAAAGGAATAGCTGTTATCGGGATGGCTGGTCGTTTTCCTGGAGCCAAAAGTACTGATGAGTTTTGGCAGAATTTGTCCCAAGGACGGGAGTCGATTTCATTCTTTACTGATGAGGAATTACTGTCAGAAGGTGTAGATCCGACTTTGCTGCATAACCCTCACTATGTAAAAGCAGGAGTTGATCTGTCAGACATAGAGATGTTTGACGCTTCATTCTTCGGCTTCACCCCTAGGGAAGCTGAAGTTATGGACCCACAACACCGTCTTTTTTTGGAGTGTGCCTGGGAAGCTCTTGAAAATGCAGGTTATGACCCTGAAACATATGAAGAGTTGATAGGAGTTTACGCAGGCAGCAACCTAAGTACTTACCTACTGAACAACCTGATCTCAAATCATGACCTTCTCAAATCGCTAAGTGGGACAATCATTGTTAGTGGTAATGATAAAGATCATATACCTACACGAGTTTCTTACAAATTGAACCTCAAGGGACCGAGCCTTAACGTCAGTACTGCTTGTTCCACGTCATTGGTAGCAATTCATCTAGCATGCCAAGGATTATTGAGTTACCAATGTGACATGGCGCTAGCTGGTGGCATTGCAGTACGAGTTTTGCAAAATAAAGGTTATTTATATCAAGAAGACGGAATGACTTCTCCCGATGGTCATTGTCGCACTTTTGATGCTAAAGCACAAGGCACCGTTTTCGGTAACGGTATGGGCATTGTTGTGCTAAAGAGGTTAGAGGAAGCACTGGCAAATGGCGACTGCATTTATGCAGTTATTAAAGGTTCAGCCATTAATAATGACGGTTCTTTAAAAGTGGGTTACACAGCACCCAGCGTCGATGGACAAGCTGCAGTGATTGCTGAGGCTCAGGCGATCGCTGAGTTTGCTCCTGAGACAATTACTTATGTAGAATGCCACGGAACAGGTACAGTTTTGGGCGATCCTATTGAAGTTAGGGCGCTGAAAAAAGTATTTAGTGCAGGAACAAACAAAAAGCGCTTCTGCGCCATTGGTTCAGTAAAAACTAATATCGGACATTTAGATAGGGCAGCTGGTGTTACAAGCCTTATCAAGACCGTCCTTGCACTCAAACACAAGCAAATACCACCCAGCTTGCATTTTGAGCAACCTAATCCCGAAATTGATTTTGCCAACAGTCCTTTTTACGTCAATACCAAATTGTTTGATTGGAAAACGAACGGTACTCCTCGCCGTGCGGGAGTGAGTTCTTTTGGCATTGGTGGGACTAATGCCCATGTGATTCTTGAAGAAGCTCCAGTTGTTGAACCATCTGATCCCGCTCGTCCCTGGCAGTTGTTGTTACTGTCTGCCAAGACTAGTACAGCACTAGAAACCGCCACAGCTAATTTAGCTACCCATTTAAAGCAGCATCCTGATTTGAATCTTGCTGATGTAGCTTACACTCTGAGTGTGGGTCGTCGAAATTTCGACCATCGCCGGATGCTGGTGTGCCAAGATCTTGAAGATGCGGTAAAGGCACTATCAACTCAAGATCCTCAACGACTTTTCACCCACTACCAAAAGCCCTGTAATCGCTCTGTCGTGTTCATGTTTCCCGGACAGGGTGCACAGTACGTGGAGATGGGTCAAGAACTCTACCAGAGCGAGCCAATTTTCCGAGAACAGGTTGATAAATGCTCGTACTTTTTAAAGCCTCACTTGGGAATTGATTTGCGCTCTGTGCTGTATCCAAGTAAAGAACAGATCCAAAAGGCGACACAGCAGTTGAAACAGACTCATATCACCCAGGCAGCGATATTTGTGATTGAATACTCGTTGGCTCAATTGTGGATGGCGTGGGGAGTACGTCCTTTTGCAATGATTGGTCACAGCATTGGGGAATATGTTGCAGCCTGCTTGGCTGGCGTTTTTTCTCTAGAAGACGCATTGGCGCTGGTAGCAGTTCGTGGACAACTGATGCAGCAAATGCCTGCTGGCGATATGCTAGCTGTACCCCTAAGCGAGAAACAAGTGCAATCAATGCTTGGCGAAGAACTTGCCCTAGCTGCAATCAACGCACCATCTCTGTCTGTGGTTTCCGGATCAAGGTCGGCGATTGATGAATTGCACAACTCTTTGACTGAACAAGAGGTTGACTGTCGTCGTCTGCATACATCAGGTGCTTTTCACTCCCACATGATGCAGCCAATCATCGAGCCGTTCATGGCACAGGTGAAAAAAATTAACCTTCAGGCTCCGCAAATTCCTTTTGTGTCTAATGTAACTGGTACTTGGATTGCTATAACAGAGGCAACCGATCCGAGCTATTGGGCAAAGCATTTACGGCAGACGGTGCGCTTTGCTGAGGGTATTACATTGTTGCTGCAAAAGCCAGAGCAAATTCTTCTAGAAGTAGGTCCTGGGCGGACATTAAGTACCTTAGTTAGACAACATCCCGAACAAGACGAACAACAGATTGTACTTTCTTCGTTACGCCATCCAAAAGAGCAACAATCGGATGTCGCCTTTTTGCTCAATACACTCTCGCGGCTCTGGCTTACCGGAGCAGAGATAGATTGGTCAGGCTTTTACGCCAATGAACGGCGTTATCGGATTCCCTTACCAACATATCCATTTGAGCGACAAAGATACTGGATTGAACCACAACCCTCAACCGTCTCTGTGACTACGTACCAAGAACCGTTACACAAAGAGCGCAATCTTGCCGATTGGTTCTACATCCCAGTCTGGAAAGAATCCCAACCGCTTGAATTTGTTGAAAATGCAGAACTGACAAAGCAGAAGTCGTGTTGGTTAGTTTTTGTTGATAACTGTGATGTGGGTTCACTTATAGTAAAACGCCTGCAACAACAAGGTCAAGACGTCATTACCGTGATGGTGGGAGATAAGTTTACTAAACTGTGCGATCGCGCATATTGCATTAATCCTCAACAAAAAGATGACTACGACGCTTTGCTCCAAACCCTTAGAGAACGGGATTTTACCCCACGAATGATTGCCCACTTATGGGGCATTACAGCGAACAATCAGACACCCTTTGAAATCGAGTCTTTTGAAACGAATCAGGCTCTTGGCTTTTACAGTCTGCTTTTCCTAGCCCAAGCACTTGGACAACAAGGTATTACCGATCCTCTTCAAATCCTGGTCGTGACCAACAACATTTACGATGTAACGGGCGACGAGAGCTTATGCCCAGACAAAGCAACTGTATTGGGACCATGTAAAGTGATTGGGCAAGAATATCCGAATATCACCTGCCGCAATATTGATATTGTTATTTCTAAATTTCCAACCTGGCAACAGGAGAAACTCATAGACCAACTTGTAGCGGAATTTACAGCACAGTCAAATAACTCAGTAATTGCCTACCGAGGTCATCATCGCTGGATACAAACTTTTGAAGCAGTCGGCTTAGGGGAAGCAAGCCCAGCAAAAACACGGCTGCGGCAAAAAGGAGTTTACCTAATCACTGGTGGACTGGGAGGTATTGGTCTGATACTGGCGGAGTATTTAGCTCAGACAATGCAAGCCAAACTGGTTTTGGTCGGGCGTTCTGGTCTTCCTGAAAAAGATGAGTGGGAAAAATGGCTAGCAACTCATGATGACCAGGATGCAGTCAGCCGTAAAATTAAGAAAGTACAGGCGTTAGAGCAGCTAGGTGCAGAGGTTTTAGTCAAGAGCGCTGATGTCGCCAACCTCGAACAGATGCAGTCAGTAATAGCGTTAGTCACTGAGCACTTTGGCGAGATTCATGGTGTGATCCATGCTGCAGGGATTGTTGGAGAAAACTCACAAAGAGCTATTCAAGAAACTTATATAACCGATTGCCAGTGTCAATTTCAACCAAAGGCCCATGGACTCTTCGTACTCGAAAAAGTTTTGCAGGGAAAAGCGCTGGATTTTTGTGTTTTGCTATCCTCTTTAGCGTCGATTTTGGGGGGATTAGGGTATGTCGCTTATTCGGCAGCGAATATCTTTATGGATGCTTTTGCCCACAAACAAAGTCAAACAAATCCTGTCCCTTGGATAAGCATTAACTGGGACATGTGGCAACTTAGAGAAAAAGAAGAACAAAATACAACTTATCAAACAACTTTGGCTAGATTAGCTATAATGCCTACTAAAGGTGTAGAAGTTTTTCAACGCATTTTATCCAAGAGTACAGTAAATCAAGTAGTTGTTTCTACAGGGGATTTGCAAGCAAGGATTGAGCAATGGTTAAAGCTTGAATCATCACGAAATATTGAGCAGAACAATTCTTCGCAAGACGAATTAGCGCTGTCGAGTATCGCCAAACCAACTCATCCCCGCCCCAATTTGGGGAATGATTACGTTGCTCCCCGCACTCATGTTGAGCAAACCATAGCCAACATTTGGCAACAACTTCTTGGCATCGAGCAGATAGGCATTCATGACAACTTCTTTGAGTTGGGTGGGCACTCACTGCTAGCAACCCAAGTTATTTCTCAGTTGCGAAAAGCTTTTCCAGTAGAGTTATCTCTACGCAGTATCTTCTTTGAATACTCTACTATTGTCGAGTTAGGCGAACTTATTGAAAAAATGGTTATGGAGAAAATAGAACAATTATCTGAAGAGGAAGCTCAACTTCTTTTAGGAGTTTAATTTTGACTAAAACCTGTTTTTCTGCGAAGTACAAATTAATTTTCATTTGTGATTAAAACAGCAATAGAGTAGTAACATGTCTGAACCAGATGCGCTTTTTGGGCAAAAATCTAATTTATCACCAGCAAAACGGGCGCTTTTTGAAAAGTGGATGCGAGGTAAATTTACAGATCAGGGTATTCCTCGCCGTTCACAACAGAATCCTGCTCCTTTGTCGTTTGCCCAAGAGCGCCTGTGGTTCCTCGACCAGTTGCAACCCGCTCAATCCTTATACAACGAACCCTACGCTTTTCGTCTCAAAGGTTCTCTCAAGTTAACGGCGCTGACGCACAGCCTCAACGAAATTGTGCAGCGTCACGAAATTTTACGTACCAATTTTACTATGGTAGATGGGCAACCGTTCCAGGTCATAGCCCCAACCTTAGCTTTGGCTCTACCGATAGTAGATCTACAGTTGCTTCCAGAAGATGAGCTGGAGGCAGAGGTACAACGCCTTACAACTGACGAGCAAGCGCGACCCTTTGATTTAGCTAACGATCCACTAGTGCGAGTCACTCTACTGCAATTAGACGAAGCTCAGTACGTGTTGCTGTTCACAATGCATCACATTGTCTGTGACCAATGGTCTTTTGGGGTAATCATCCAAGAAATAGTGGCTTTCTATAAAGCCTTCTCCAAAGGTCAGCCCTCTCCACTCCCAGAACTCCCAATCCAATATGCAGACTTTGCTGTCTGGCAGCGACAGTGGCTCCAGGGAGAAGTGCGAGAGGCTCAGTTGTCATATTGGAAGCAGCAGTTGAGCAGTACTCCAAGCATACTAGAATTACCCACTGATCGTCCTCGGCCAGCAGTTCAAACCAACCGAGGTGCAAAACAATCTCTGATTCTGTCGAAGTCCCTAACTGAAGCTCTTAAGATACTGAGCCAGCAGGAAAAGGCGACGCTATTTATGACATTACTAGCAGCGTTTGGGACGTTGCTCTACCGCTACACTGGTCAGGATGACATCTTAGTAGGCACTACCATCTCTGGTCGTAACCGATCTGAAATAGAAGAGCTAATTGGTTTTTTTGTCAATACCTTGGTCATGTGTACTGACCTTTCAGGTACCCCAAGTTTTCGGGAGATTTTGAACCGAGTGCGAGAGGTTGCCCTAGGGGCTTATGCTAACCAGGACTTGCCCTTTGAGCAGCTTGTGGAGAAACTGCAGCCAAAGCGAAACCTGAGCCACACACCATTATTTCAGGTGATGTTCCAACTCCAGAATACCCCAACTACAACTTTGGAGTTACCAAGTTTAACCTTAAGCCCTTTGGAGTTCGACAAAGAAACGGCGAAGTTTGATCTGACCCTAGGTATGGTAGAAAAAGAGCAAGGGTTGATCGGAACTTTAACGTACAATACAGATTTGTTTGATGCCGCCACAATTCACCGGATGCTAGGGCACTTTCAAACCTTGCTCTCCAGTATTGTCGCTAATCCCGACCAGCAAATATCAAAGCTGTTAATTATAAGTGAGGCAGAACGGCATCAACTGCTGGTAGAGTGGAATAATACACAAGTTGACTATCCTCAAAACGAATCTATTCATGAGTTATTTGAGGCTCAGGTAGAGCGATCGCCTGACACCATTGCCGTAGTCTTTGAAAACCAACAGTTGACCTACCACGAACTTAACCAGCGAGCTAATCAGCTAGCACACCACTTGCGTTCTCTAGGAGTAGGACCAGAGGTACTGGTGGGCATTTGCGTGGAGCGATCGCTCGATATGGTCATCGGGCTGTTGGGCATCCTTAAAGCTGGTGGGGCATATGTGCCGTTAGATCCAGCATATCCACAAGAACGTTTAGCTTTCATATTGCAGGACGCTCAGGTGTCAGTGTTGTTGACGCAACAACGCTTAATAGAGAATTTGCCAAAACATCAGACCAAAGTTATTTGCCTAGACACCAATTGGGAAAGTATTGCTCAGGAAAGCCAAGAGAACTTAATCAGTGAGTGTACAACTGATAATCTAGCTTATATCATCTACACCTCAGGCTCAACAGGTCAACCCAAAGGCGTCTTGGTAAATCACGCCAATATTGTTCGTCTGTTGGCAGCAACACAGTCCTGGTATCACTTCAACCAACAGGATGTTTGGACACTGTTCCATTCAACTGCCTTTGATTTCTCTGTTTGGGAACTCTGGGGTGCCCTGCTCTATGGTGGAAAGTTAGTGGTAGTACCCTATTGGCTGAGTCGTTCACCCGAAGATTTTTATAAATTCTTGTCAATGCAGCAAGTGACAGTACTCAACCAGACACCTTCAGCTTTCCGCCAACTTATACAAGCAGAGGAATCGTTGGGAGGTCCTAACAAGTTGAGACTGCGACTGGTCATTTTTGGTGGAGAAGCGTTGGAACTTCAGAGTTTAAAACCCTGGTTTGAGCGCCACGGCGATCAGTTTCCACAGTTAGTCAATATGTACGGCATTACGGAAACAACCGTGCATGTGACATATCGTCCACTGACAATAGCAGACTTAGAAGTTGCCCAAGCAAGTGTTATTGGTTGTCCAATTCCGGACTTGCAAGTTTACTTGTTAGACCAATATCAACAACTAGTACCGATTGGAGTTAGGGGTGAAATGTACATTGGTGGTGCTGGTGTAGCACGAGGTTATTTAAACCGACCAGAACTAACTGCCCAAAGGTTTATCCCCAATTGCTTCAGTGATAAACCAAACGCACGCCTTTATAAATCCGGCGATCAAGCACGATACTTGCCTAATGGGGACATTGAATACTTAGGACGCATTGACCATCAGGTTAAAATCCGAGGTTTCCGCATCGAACTTGGAGAAATTGAGGCGATGCTAGTTCAACACCCAGCGGTACGGGAGAGTGTGGTACTTGCTCAGGAAATCCAACCTGATGACAAGTACTTAGTATCCTATGTCGTCCCCAGCAACAACCACACACTTACAACCAGTGAACTACGAAACTTCCTTCTGAAGCAGCTGCCCGAGTATATGGTGCCTTCTGCCTTTGTGATGCTACAGGCGCTACCGCTAACGCCTAATGGCAAGGTTGATCTGCGATCGCTACCTGCACCGGAAAATCTTCGTCCGGAGTTGGAAGTTGCTTATGTGATGCCTCAAACTGAGCTAGAACAAACAATTGCTACTATTTGGCAAAAGGCTCTTAATATTGAAAACATAGGGATTCATGATAACTTCTTTGAACTCGGCGGTCATTCATTGCTTATGGTTAAGGTTCATAGCCAATTGCGTGAAACATTCAAAGCCGACGTATCAATCCTCGAAATGTTTAGATACCCAACCATAAGCTCCCTAGCAGAGTACTTAAATGCATTAAAAAATCAAACAACATCATCTTCTCATAAAACTGATATTCAAACTGAAAATATTGAAGCAGGTAAGGCTCAACAAAGGAAACGTCTTCAAAAATTAAAGTCAATCGTCAATAAGAAAGAGGTCAACGAGTCATGAATTCTCCTATAGCATCTCCTACTATCAATGGCTCAGAAATAGCAATTATTGGTATGGCAGGACGTTTCCCTGGAGCCAAAAATGTTGAAGCATTTTGGCAAAACCTACAAAACGGCGTAGAATCTATTTCTTTCTTCAGCGATGAAGAACTGTTATCTTCCGGAATAGAAAAAGCTGTGCTGAGTGACCCTAACTATGTCAAAGCACGGGCTGTATTAGAAGATGTAGAATTATTTGATGCTTCCTTCTTTGGCTTTAATCCTAGAGAAGCAGAAGTTAGCGATCCACAACAACGTCTCTTTTTAGAATGTGCTTGGCAAGCTATTGAAAATGCTGGCTACAATTCTGAAACTTACGAGAAATCGATTGGTGTTTACGCTGGAACCAGCATAAACAGCTATTTTTTCAACCTTTATTCAAATCAAAATATTATAAATTCTGTTGATAGTTTCCAACTTTTGATTGGAAGTGATAAAGATTTCTTGACTACACGCGTTTCTTACAAACTTAACCTAACTGGACCAAGTTATACAGTTCAAACCGCCTGCTCAACTTCATTAGTTGCTGTCCACCTAGCCTGTCAAAGTTTGCTAAATGGTGAATGTGATATGGCTTTGGCTGGTGGTGTTTCAATCTCTGCATCAAGAAAAGCTGGCTATTTTTATAAAGATGGGGCAATTGGATCAAAAGACGGACACTGTCGCGCCTTTGATGCTAAGGCACAGGGAACTGTTAGCGGCGAAGGTGTAGGCATTGTAGTTTTGAAGAGATTAGAAGATGCTCTAGCAGATGGAGATACCATCCATGCTGTCATCAAAGGTTCTGCTATCAATAACGATGGATCTTTCAAGGTTAGCTACACAGCACCTCGTATAGATACTCAAGCCAAGGTGATTAGAACCGCTCAAGTTGTTGCCGAGGTTGAACCTGAAACGATTACTTATATTGAGGCTCACGGGACAGGGACATCCTTAGGAGACCCGATTGAAATTGCCGCACTGACACAAGCTTTTCGCAGTAGTACTGAGAAAAAGGGCTTTTGTGCGATCGGTTCAGTCAAAACAAACATCGGACATTTGGACGCTGCGGCTGGGGTTACTGGTTTGATTAAAACAGTCCTAGCTCTTAAGCACCAAAAAATACCTCCCAGTTTACATTTTGAGCAACCCAATCCCCAGATTGATTTTGCCAACAGTCCTTTTTACGTTAATTCCACGCTTTCCGAATGGAAAACAAACGGCATCCCCCGACGTGCAGGTGTCAGTTCCTTTGGGATTGGTGGGACGAATGCCCATGTGATTCTCGAAGAAGCCCCAGCTATTGAAACCTCTGCTACTTCTCGTCCTTGGCAGTTGTTACTGCTTTCAGCTAAGACGAGTACCGCTTTAGAAACTGCTACAACTAATCTAACGACTCACCTCCAGCAGGATCCTGATTTAAACCTCGCCGATGTTGCTTACACTCAGAGTGTTGGTCGTCGAGCTTTCGACCATCGCCGAATGGTGGTCTCCCAAGACATTAACGATGCAGTGAAGGCGCTTTCTACTATAGATCCACAACGAGTGTTCACTCACTACCAGCAGCCTTCCAATCGTCCTGTCGTTTTTATGTTTTCCGGTCAGGGAACACAGTACGTGAATATGGGTAGGGAACTCTACCAAAGTGAGCCAATCTTTACTCAAGCAGTTGATAACTGCTGTGAACTGCTCAAACCCCATCTAGGTCTTGATCTACGCCATGTACTGTATCCCAATGAAGCACAGAAAGATAGGGCAACAGAGCAACTACAACAAACTTTTGTAGCTCAGGCAGCGCTGTTTACCATTGAGTACGCTCTAGCTCAATTGTGGATGGCATGGGGTGTACATCCCGAGACGATGATTGGTCACAGTATAGGAGAATACGTAGCTGCCACTTTAGCTGGAGTTTTCTCCCTCGAAGACGCTTTAGCGCTAGTCGCAATCCGAGGACGACTGATGCAGCAACTCCCCACTGGGGAAATGCTTTCTGTTCAACTTCCTGAACAGGAGGTACAACCCCTGTTGGGAACGGAAATGTCTTTAGCCGCAAGCAATGGACCTGCGTACTGTGTGGTTTCTGGTCCAACCGGGGCGATAGAACGATTGCATCAAAAGCTACAAGATAAAGGTGTTGGCTGTCGGCAGCTGCATACATCCCATGCCTTTCATTCCCCAATGATGGAGCCAATTCTTGAGCCATTCTCTCATTCGTTACAAAAAGTCACACTAAATCCCCCTAAAATTCCATTTGTGTCTAACGTAAGTGGCACTTGGATAACTACAGCCGAAGCAACAGATCCTAAATATTGGGTCAAGCATCTACGGCAAACTGTGCGCTTTAGCTCAGGGATAGCTGAATTGATCAAGACACATGAGCGCATACTGCTAGAGATTGGCCCAGGACAGACTTTGAGCACTTTTGCCAAGCAGCATCATGTGGATGAACTGGTGGTACTAACTTCACTTCGCCATCCACAGGATCAACATTCAGATGTAGCATTTTTACTCAACACTTTGGGTCGGCTCTGGCTTTTTGGTGTGAAAGTAGATTGGTCTGGTTTTTATGCCAATGAGCAACGCCATCATATCCCCTTGCCAACCTACCCATTTGAGCGCCAGCGTTACTGGATAGAACCACAAAAACAAGCACTTTTAGGGGGACAGTTGCAGCCAAGACCAACAGCAACCCAACTCTGGAAATCTCTGGTAGAAGCTGGTAAGGTACAAGCTTGTGCTAGCATCACATCAGTTGACGAACAAACTTATTTGGCAAATAAGCAGTTGTTGGATAATTTAT
This sequence comes from Brasilonema angustatum, assembly GCF_059505445.1. Classification (NCBI taxonomy): domain Bacteria; kingdom Bacillati; phylum Cyanobacteriota; class Cyanophyceae; order Nostocales; family Scytonemataceae; genus Brasilonema; species Brasilonema angustatum. The sequence goes on from NZ_JCACKO010000133.1 coordinate 115,516, forward strand.
GCACTGCCTACATCAACCTTGCCTTAAGGAATAATGGTGCTTTTAGCAATTCCAACGATCAGTATTCTTTAGAAGAATTGTTTGAACAATATCATATCATTCCTCGATATAGGCAATTGCTGTGTCGCTGGCTGGATGTATTAGTAGAGCAAGGTCACCTACAGCAAGAGGAGGATTTATATACAAACCTTGTACTTTGTTCACCAGACGATCTCAATACTCTGGTAGAAGAAGTTAAAATCAGATGGGTAGATAGACCTCATACTTTAAATATCGTCACCGAATGTGGTGAAAATCTGCCATCAGTGCTACGTGGTGAACAAGAACCGTTGGGGTTGTATTTTTCTGCCGCAGAAAAAAGAGGAGGAAGTTCAAGTCCAGAATCACTGTTGGATACTTACTTTAAAAAAATCATACGAGCAAGCATGGAACAGGTGGTGAAGTTATTGCCACCAGACGTAAACCTAAGAATTTTGGAAATCGGTGGTGGACAGGGTATTGTTACGACAGAATTGCTAACAGTGTTGCCGCCAAAACAAACAAAATATACTTTTACTGACGTGGGTGGCTGGTTCTTGAACCGCGCTCAAGAGAAATTTAGCGCCTATCCATTTGTAGAATATCGTTTCCTAGACATTCAGAAACCTCCAACTGAGCAAGGCTACTCTAACCACAGCGTTGATGTAGTGGTAGCAGTCAATGTATTACATGTAACCCAGAACATGGGAGAAACCCTTAAGCATGTTCGCTCTTTGTTGGCTCCTGGAGGTTTTTTGCTACTTTGGGAGATAACTGAACCTCAATTAGAATTTGACATCACCGATGGTTTGCTGATGAATCCGGTAGAGGATGAAGGACGCAGCCGAGGTAATCCATTTTTGTCAAAGGAACAGTGGCAGGAGGCACTACAAAATCATGGGTTTGTTGAAGTTGCGGTTTTGTCGAATACTGAAGCTTTCGAGCATCATGTCTTCGTAGCTCAAGCTTCAGCATCGGCAGATTTATCGGCCCCTGCAGCTTTTACCATGTTGGTTGAGCCAAAAGATCCTAACCAGATGCGTCAAGTTTCATTAGACAAAAAGTCTGACATTGCCGATTGGTTCTACATCCCATCCTGGAAACGCTCTATGCCGCCGCAGCCTTTGAAATCTGCGGTTGAGACAACTCAGTCGGACTGCTGGTTAGTGTTTGTCGATGAGTGCGGCTTGGGTGAAACAATGGTGAAGCGACTGGCACATTCGGGTCAGGATGTTATTACCGTCAAAGTCGGCGAGCAATTTAGTAGCCAAAAGGAATTTTCATCTAAATCATCTAAATATACATATACCATCAACCCTCGACAACGGGATGACTACGACGCCTTGCTCAAAGAACTTCGAGTACAGGGTAAGATACCAAAAAGGATTGTTCATTTATGGAGTGTTACGCAGGATAGTCACGCCGAATCAGCAATTGAGTCTTTGGAAAAGGCTGAAGCTTTAGGCTTCTACAGTCTGCTGTTTCTTGCCCAAGCACTTGGGGAAAATAATCAGACAGATTCCGTTGAAATTGGAATTGTGTCTAACAATATGCAGGAAGTGACAGGTTCAGAGGTGCTTTGCCCAGAGAAAGCATTAGTTCTTGGACCTGTTAAGGTGATTCCCCAAGAGTACCCGAATATAACTTGTCACAGCATTGATGTCGTGATTCCCGCATCATATAGTCGGCAAGAGGAGCAACTTATAGAAGTGCTCCTAGCGGAACTTATAAGCCAAACGTCTGACCAAGTTATAGCTTACCGTAATACTCATCGCTGGGTGCAGCACTTAGAACCCGTCCGGTTAGAGGGAGCCGTTGAAGGGAATCCCCGCTTAAGGGAGAAGGGAGTTTACCTGATTACAGGTGGATTAGGAGGTGTTGGTCTGGCGAAGGCCGAATATCTGGCACAAACAGTACAGGCAAAACTAGTATTGATAGGGCGATCGCCTTTTCCTGATCGAGACGAATGGTCACAATGGTTATCCATTCATGATCAGCAGGATAGCGTCAGCCTTAAGATTCAGAAATTGCAGGCACTTGAGGCGTTGGGTGCCCAGATTATTGTAGTCAGCGCCGATGTTGCCAGCCTTGAACAAATGTCTGTAGTACTCAAACAAGTCAATCACCAATTTGGTCAGATCCACGGGGTGATTCATGCAGCTGGAGTTTACGGGGGAGGTATGATTCAATTAACAACAAAAGAAGCCGCAGCCAGTGCTTTAGCTCCAAAAGTGAGGGGAACACGAGTACTAGAAACTGTTTTCAAAGATACAGAACTGGACTTCTTTGTCATGTGTTCATCACTTTCTTCATTTCAGGGTACACCAGGGATGATGGATTATACGGCTGAAAACGCCTTCCTTGATGCCTTCGCTCACTACAGCGCTTTTCAAAATGGCACTTTGACTAAATCTATAAACTGGGATAGATGGAATAGTTTAGGTATGGCAGGTGCCGTTGAAGCACGGCATAGGCAAATAACAGGGGAAGATCTGACGGCAGGAATGACCTATGAAGAAGGCATTGAGGCGTTTAGACGTATTCTGCACAATAGTACAGTACCTCAGCTAATAGTATCAACACAAGATTTTCAGGCTAAGATTCAGCCAAAGAAATCTATCAAATCTTTGGAAGAGGAATTAGCGCAAATGAGTCGAGCGAAATCAACTCACAAGCGCCCTAATCTGGCAAATGCTTATGTTGCTCCCCGTAATGAGGTTGAACGCACTCTAGTTGATATTTGGCAACAACTTTTAGGTATTGAACTCTTAGGCATTCATGACAACTTTTTTGAGTTGGGAGGAGACTCTTTGTTTGCCACTCAGCTTGTTTCTCAGCTATGTAAAACTTTCCAGATAGAACTGCCTTATAAAAATTTCTTCGATTCACCCACCGTAGCTGAACTAGCTGAGGTTATTGTACAAAAACTGGCTCAGCAGACTGATGACGAAGCACTGGCTCAAACCTTAGCGGACATTGAGCAACTATCGGAGGATGAGGTACTTACAATACTTGCCTCGCAACAGTAGTTAATTGAGGTAGGAAATTCAAGCAAGTGTTTTTTTCAAACACATTGGCACTCTATTAATAATAAAAAGAATGGCAGATTATATTGCTGATAATGATTGTGATAACAACTTTGCTAAAACAAGACATTTTGTTAGCTCAGAAAAAAAATGAAAGCAATAGTTTTAAAATGAGTGATCTTTCCCAAAAAATTGCTGCTCTTTCCCCAGAGAAACTTAAGCTTCTTGCACAACGGCTAAGCAAGAAACAAGGGGACATAGTCTCACAAACACAAATAAAATGCCAAAGTCGCGAAACCAACTCATTCCCCCTATCCTTTGCCCAGCAGCGCCTGTGGTTTCTCGACCAGTTGCAGCCTGGTCATAGCGCCTACAATATCTTCCAGTCCATGCGCCTGACAGGATGGCTGAACGTGACAGCGCTAGAGCAAAGCTTCAACGAAGTCATCAGGCGTCACGAAGTTTTAAGAACCACATTCACTACAGTGGATGGTCAATCGATACAAGTTATTGCTCCGACCCTGACTTTCAGACTACCAGTGATAGACTTGCAAGAACTTCCCAAAGACAAGAGGGAAGCTGAGGTTCTGCGACTTGCTCATCAAGAAGCTCAACACTCCTTCAACTTAGCCAAAGGTTTTTTACTCCGAGTTACTCTACTGCGGCAAACCGAGACAGATCATGCGTTATTGTTAACAATGCATCACATCATATCTGACGGCTGGTCAATAGGCGTGCTTATTCGTGAGATCGCAGCCCTTTACGAAGCCTTTTCTCTGGGAAAACCCTCACCGCTTCCTGAACTATCCATCCAGTATGCAGACTTTGCCGTTTGGCAGCGACAATGGTTACAAAAAGAGCAACTAGAAACTCAACTTGCTTACTGGAAGCAGCAACTGGGTGGTAAACTAGCTGTACTGGAACTCCCCAGCGATCGTCCCCGACCAATAATCCAGACTTTCTCAGGAGCAAGAGAATCTCTGATGTTACCCAAAAGCTTATCCGAGAAGCTTAAGGCTCTGAATCAACGCCAAGGCATTACGCTATTTATGATACTGCTTGCAGCGTTTGGAACTTTGCTTTTTTGGTACACAGGGCAAGAAGATATCGTCGTGGGTACTGATATCGCCAACCGCAATCAAGTCGAGACTAAGGGATTAATCGGGTTCTTCGTCAACCAACTAGTGTTACGCACGGATTTGTCCGGAAACCCTACCTTTCTAGAGTTGTTGGAACGAGTACGCGAAATGACACTGGAAGCCTATACTCACCAAGATCTGCCCTTTGATAAACTGATAAATATTCTGAATCCGAAACGGGAGTTGAATCGCTCACCGTTGTTTCAGGTCAAAATCGTTTTAGAGAATACCCAAACTCCGTCCTTGGAACTTTCAGGTCTAAGTATTAGCCCTTTGAATGCTCAAAAAAAGACAACGCAACTTGACTTACTCCTAGAGCTAGCAGAAACAGAGCAAGGAATAACTGGAGCGTTGGAGTACAATACAGATTTATTCGAGGCTACCAGCATAGTCGAAATGCTAAGAAGCTTTGAAGCTATTTTATATAAAGTTGCAACACAGCCTGAAGCAAGGCTGAATGAGTTATTAGAAATTCTTACTGAAACGCACAAGCAACAACAGTTCATCCAAAAAAGGAAGCAAAAAGAGGGGTGTCAGCAGAAGTTAAAAACTGTCAAGAGAAAGGTTTTTCATGCCACAACTGAAACTGGGAAGATAAAATGAAAAATTTAGAATCAAAAAATTCTAGTCTTAGGCAGCAGTTACGGTCTATCAAGCGGAAAGCACTCAGCGTTACACAAGAAGAATTGATTTTGACACGTGAGCTACAGACTGGAAACAGCCTGCCTCTCGTGGTAGAACCGACTGCGGAGCAAATCGACTTGGCAGATTGGACTGAGGGTAACCGGAAATTTATAGAGACAAAATTGCTCAAGCACGGTGCTATACTTTTTCGAGGATTTAATATTAGTGCAGCACCAGCATTTGAGCGATTTGCTCTGACAATTTGCTCAAAATTATTTAATGAGAATGGTGAACATCCCCGAGAAACGCTCAGGGCTAATGTTTATACGCCAGTCTTTTACCCTGCGGATAGACAGCTGTTATGGCATAACGAAAATTCCTTCAACCATCGTTGGCCAATGAAAATTTTGTTTGGCTGTCGTCAACCAGCCCAGCAGGGAGGAGAAACACCAATTGTTGATAGTCGTAAGGTTTTTGAGCTAATCAACCCTAAAATTAGAGACCGATTCATCGAAAAGAAAGTTATGTATCTGCGAAACTACGGGGATGGATTAGGACTTAATTGGGAAACTGTTTTTCGGACTAAAAATCGCTCAGAAGTAGAAGCCGCATGCACAAAGGCAGGAATAGACTTTGAATGGAAAGATGGTAATCGACTGCGGACTCGTGCTGTTCGACCAGCAGTGATTAAACACCCTAAAACAGGTGAGATGTCTTGGTTTAATCAAGCGCAACATTGGCATCCAGCTTGCTTAGACCCACAGACTCGAAAATCGCTATATTCATCGCTCCAAGAAGAAAATTTGCCCCGAAATTGCTATTACGGTGATGGGACTTCTATTGAAGACTCTTTCATGGAAGAAATCTGTCAAATTTATCAGCAGTTGGAAGTATGTTTTCCTTGGGAACAAGGAGACGTATTAGTGCTAGATAACGTGTTGACCGCTCATGGGCGCAATCCATTTGTCGGTAAGCGACAACTTTTGGTCGCAATGGGCGACTTGACAAGTTTTGAAGATATTAGAGATTGAGGGTGGGAAGGAACAATGCCAAATCAAGTTCAGGGCTTTCAGCTTTCTCCACAACAAAAGCGTCTTTGGTTGTTACAGCAAGATAGTAAAGCTTATCATGCCCAGTGTGCTATTCTTATTGAAGGAAATATCAAAGTAGACGTCTTGAAAGACGCTTTACAAATTGTTGTCAATCGAAATGAAATTCTTCGTACTACCTTTCACCGTCCCCGTGGTATCAAACTACCTATTCAGGTGATAAAGAATGACAGCATTGTATCATTACATGAGTATAATCTTGAAAATAAAGATTCTCCAGAAAAAGAAATAGGGACTCTTTTGCAAAAGGCAAAAGCACAGAATTTAAACTATGAAAAAGATGAATTATTACAAACAGAATTGGTAAGTTTATCGCTGCAAAGATATGTTTTACTTATAAGTTTGCCAGTTCTTTGTGCAGATAGTACAACACTGAAAAATTTAGTTCGTGAAATCAGTCAGTGCTATGCTGCCTGTTTACAGGGTAAGATACTAGACAATGAGCCTCTGCAATATGCCGATCTGGCTGAATGGCAAAATGAATTACTTGAGGCAGAGGAGACTACAGCAGGAAGAAAGTATTGGCGTCAGCAGGATATTTCTGCTCTCGATACTTTAAAACTAAGCAGCGAAAATCATTCGACGGAGAAACTGGAGTATGAACCCCGATTTCTAACATTGCCGATTCAGCCTGATTTAACTTCAAAAATCGAAGTGCTCACCCAGAAGTATAAAACTTCAACTTCTGTATTCTTGCTGACTTGTTGGCAAATCTTACTCTTGCGTTTAACCGGACAATCAGACTTTATCATTGGCATAGCCTGTGATGGACGGAATTATGAGGAACTCATAGAAGCTTTAGGATTATTTGCCAAATATTTACCACTTTCTTGTCACCTGGAAGAAGACTATACATTTACTACAGGTCTGGACCAGGTTAACAAATCTTGTGATGATATATATGAATGGCAGCAGAGTTTTGCTTGGGAATTAATTGCTGAAACGCAAGAGTCGGAAATAAAACAACCTTTCTTCCCATTTTGTTTCGAGTTTGAGGAAGCTTTAACCAAGTATTCTGTTGCTGACGTAACCTTTTCAATTGACAAACAATACGCCTGTATTGACCGATTCAAGGTCAAACTTTCCTGCATTCGTCGGGAAGATTCACTCACTACCGAATTTCACTACGACTCTCATTTATTTGGTACAGATGACATTCAACGCCTAGCTGAACAATTTTATACTTTGTTAGCAAGCGTCATCCACAATCCAGAAGTCTCAATTAGTCAGTTAGAGATTCTCAGCCCTACAGAGCGTCAGCAACTGCTAGTCGAATTTAACAATACAAAGACCTACTTCCCAACTGACAAGTGCATTCACCAATTGTTTGAGGCTCAGGTAGAACGAACACCGCACGCCGTTGCCGTTGTGTTTGAAGAGCAACAACTTACCTACGCACAGCTCAACGCTAAAGCTAATCAACTAGCTCAGCATTTGCAACAGTTGGGAGTTGGAACAGAAGTTTTGGTAGGAATATGTGCGGAGCGATCGCTCTGGATGGTCATCGCTTTGTTGGGTATCCTTAAAGCTGGTGGAGCTTATGTACCCCTAGACCCTTCTTATCCGGCGGAACGTCAAACTTTTATCATTACCGATACCCACACACCTTTACTGTTGACACAGGAACATCTAGCGGCTAGCTTACCAACAGATGGAATTCAACTTATTTGCATCGATACTGAGTGGTCAGTTATTGCCAAACAAAAAACCGAAAATCCAGTCAGTCAGACAACTGCTCTTAATCTAGCTTACGTCATTTATACCTCTGGCTCTACTGGTAAGCCAAAAGGAACTTTAATACCTCATCGAGGACTGGTTAATTATTTAAGTTGGTGTACACAGGCGTATACTGTTGAGCAAGGGGTAGGAACGCTAGTTCACTCACCTCTTGGATTTGATCTGACTATCACGAGTCTCTTTTCACCCTTACTGGTGGGTCGTCGAGTAGAGCTTCTACCTGAAAATCAAGGAATTGAGGCTCTTTCCAGTGCTTTACGTCGCAGTTCTCACTTAAGCCTTGTCAAGATAACACCCTCTCACTTGGAATTGCTCCAGGGACAGTTATCACCTCAAGAAGTAGCAGATCGAACTCGATCCTTCATTATTGGTGGCGAAAACCTGTTAGGCGAAAAGCTTGCCTTTTGGCAAGATTTTGCCCCCAACACTATGCTCGTTAACGAATATGGTCCAACGGAAACCGTAGTTGGCTGCTGCGTTTATCAGGTACCAAACGACCAGCGTTACTTAGGGTCAATTCCCATTGGTAAACCAATTGCTAATACCCAACTTTATGTACTAAATCAATACTGGGAACTAGTGCCCATAGGCGTAGTCGGTGAACTGTATATAGGTGGGTTAGGACTCGCCCGAGGCTATCTGAACCGACCTGAACTGACTGCTCTAAAGTTTATCCCAAACCCATTTAACAACGAACCAGGGGAGCGCCTTTACAAAACAGGCGACTTAGCTCGCTACCGACCAGATGGGACTCTTGAGTTCCTTGGACGTCTCGACAACCAGGTCAAAATCCGGGGCTTTCGTATTGAGTTAGGAGAGATTGAGGCTGTAGTGAATCAACATCCAGGAGTGCGGGAGGCTGTCGTCTTAACTCGCGAGGATGTAAATAACGAGAAACGTTTAGTAGCCTATGTTGTGACCAACCAACAGCTAGTTTCTTCCACAACTGAACTGCGCCGCTATCTGCTAGAAAAGCTGCCTGGGTACATGGTGCCTTCGGCTTTCGTGAAGTTGGACGCTTTGCCATTGACACCCAACGGCAAGGTGGACTATCGGGCGTTACCTGAGCAAGCTCAGCCCGATTTGGAAGAATCTTATGTGGCTCCTCAGTCCGAGCTTGAGCAAATGATTGCAAATATATGGCAAGGAGTACTGCACGTAGATAAGGTAGGTATTGATCACAATTTCTTTGATCTCGGCGGTCACTCATTATTAATGGTTCAAGTTCATAGCAAATTACAAGGAGCCTTAAACAAAGATATATCAGTACTTGAAATGTTTCAATTTCCAACTATAAGTAGATTGGCAAAGCATTTAAGTCAAGAGCAAAAGGAAAAGCCTTCTTTGTCAGAAAGCTATGACATAGTTGAAAGTCGTAGAGAGTCCAGGAAACAACGAAGGCAACTTAGGCAAGAACATCAAGCAACGAGTTAGTAGAAGGAGTCTCAAAATGAATAACCCAAATACATATGATTGCCTTGATGAAATAGCTATCGTTGGGATGGCAGGTTGTTTTCCTGGAGCCAAAAATGTTGATGAATTTTGGCAAAATCTACGAGATGGTGTGGAGTCAATTTCTTGTTTCTCTGATGAAGAATTGCTGTCTTCAGGGATAAACCCTACTCTGTTGAGTCAACCTCAGTATGTAAAAGTAGGAGCGATCTTAAATGATATAGATTTGTTTGACGCCTCATTCTTCAACTTTAATCCGAGAGAAGCTGAAATCACAGATCCACAACACCGTCTGTTCCTTGAGTGTGCGTGGAATGCCCTTGAAAATGCCGGCTACGACTCCGAAACCTACCCAAGTCGTATTGGTATTTACGCTGGTGCTGCTATGAGCACCTACTTTTTGTCAAATCTTTATTCAAACCGTAAGATTATAGAATCAGTGGGTGGAAAGAAAATTTTAATGGGAAATAGTCAAGATTTTCTGCCCACGTATGTATCATATAAATTAAACCTGACCGGACCAAGCATTAATGTCCAAACTGCCTGCTCCACTTCATTAGTTGCCGTTCATTTAGCTTGCCAAAGTTTACTGAATGGTGAAAGTGACATTGCTCTGGCTGGTGGTGTTTCGATCCAAGTGCCACACAAAGCAGGTTATCGCTATCAGGAAGGGGGAATTATGTCTCCCGACGGACACTGCCGTGCTTTTGATGCCAAAGCACAAGGAACTATTAGCGGTAACGGTGTTGGTATTATTATTCTAAAGCGATTAGAAGATGCTTTAACAGATAGAGATTATATTCATGCTATTATTAAAGGTTCAGCTATTAATAACGACGGTTCTTTAAAAGTTGGCTACACAGCTCCTAGTGTAGATGGGCAAGCGAAAGTGATTGCCGAGGCTCTTGCAATGGCTAGGGTCGAACCTTCGACGATTAGCTATATAGAGACTCATGGCACGGGAACAATTTTAGGTGATCCGATTGAAATTGCAGCACTGACACAAGCTTTTCGCACCACAGATAAAAAGAACTTTTGTGGCATCGGTTCAGTAAAAACTAATATCGGACACCTAGATGCTGCGGCTGGTGTTGCTGGTTTGATCAAAGCGGTTCTCGCACTTAAACACAAACAAGTACCACCTAGCTTGCATTTCGAGCAGCCCAATCCCAAAATTGATTTTGCTAACAGTTGCTTCTACGTCAATTCCACGCTTTCGGAATGGAACACGAATGGAACCCCCCGTCGTGCCGGAGTTAGTTCCTTCGGGATTGGTGGCACTAATGCCCATATCATTCTTGAAGAAGCCCCAGTTGCCGAACCCTCAATTTCTTCTCATCCCTGGCAGTTATTAGTACTCTCTGCCAAAACAGCTTCAGCACTGGAAACTGCCACTGCAAATTTAGTTCAACATCTCAAGCAGCATCCCAATCTTAACCTCGCTGATGTCGCTTACACCCAGTGTGTGGGTCGTCGAGCTTTTGATCATCGCCGGACAGTGGTTTGCCAAAATCTTGACGATGCAGTAAAAGTTCTAGAACCCCCAGAACCGCAACGGGTTTTTACCCACTACACCGAACCCTGTGCCCGACAGGTTGCATTTATGTTTCCTGGACAAGGCGCCCAGTATGTGGACATGGCTAGAGAGTTGTACGAAACTGAGCCAATTTTCACTGAACAGATTGATTACTGTTCGTACCTTCTCAAATCTTATCTGGGGTTAGACCTGCGTACATTACTGTATCCGGATGTGGAACAAAAAGAAGCTGCTGCACAGCAGCTCAAGCAGACTCATATTACCCAGCCAGCACTATTTATAATAGAGTACGCCTTGGCTCAATTGTGGATGGCTTGGGGTATACGTCCTTCTGCAATGATTGGTCATAGCATAGGAGAATATGTTTCTGCTTGCTTAGCTGGGGTGTTCTCTTTAGAAGACGCCTTGGTGCTGGTAGCGACTCGCGGGCGACTGATACAGCAACTTCCTTCGGGGACAATGCTACCAATACCACTATCAGAGAAACAAATCCAACCCCTGCTACACGAGAAACTCTCTCTAGCTGCAATCAACGGACCAGATCTGTGTGTGGTTTCTGGAGTGGAAGAAGCGGTAGATGACTTACAAAAACAATTGACCTACCAAGGTGTGGACTGTCGCCCTCTGCATACTTCCCATGCCTTTCATTCCCAAATGATGGACTCAATTCTAGAGCCATTCAAGCAGCTGGTCAGCAAAATCAGCCTTAATTCTCCAAAAATTCCTTTTGTATCTAACGTCACTGGTACTTGGATAACCGCAGCACAAGCAACAGATCCGAAATACTGGGCAAGACATTTACGACAAACAGTACGCTTTAGCGAGGGGATTGCCGAGTTGTTGCAAGAACCGGAGCGAATCCTGTTGGAGGTTGGTCCTGGGAAGACATTAAGTACCTTGGCTAACAAGCAAAAAGTGTCTGAACAAGTAGTTCTTTCTTCACTAAGACATCCACAGAACCAACAATCAGATGTGGCGTTTTTACTAAATACGTTAGGCAGACTCTGGCTAGAGGGAATAAATGTTGATTGGTCAGAATTTTATGCTCATGAGCAACGTCATCGTATCCCCTTGCCAACATATCCTTTCGAGCGAAAAAGATACTGGATTGAACCTATCTTAGCTAATGATGACAATCCATCGGCTAAAAAGGAAATTTCTGTGTCTCAACCAAAAGATGTCATCATCAACTCACAGCCACCATCATCAATCAAAGCTCCAGATACGCAAGTAGTCAACCAAAAAGAGGAGAAACCTGTAGCAAACACAGCTATTGAACAGATCATTTCACAGCATCTTCAGGTGATGTCTAAACTGGTAGACTTATTACCACAGAGAAGTTTACCCAAGGAAGTTTTGCCTTCATTGGAAGCTATCCAATCTTCTCCTCTCAATCAAAATGGGCAAATTGCTCAAACTTCAACCAATGCCTCTGGGTTTGGTGTAAATCAGTCTACAAATTTTTCCTCTACATCTACTAGGGCAGAATCTGAGCAACAGCCCAAAGACCGGAAAATGGATTTTACACCCAAAGCTGCTTCTCAACAGATCGAGAAAGAATCGATGATGTTGAGTCCCCATCAGCAGAAACATCTAGATGCTTTAATTGCACGTTTTGTCAAGCGTACCCAAGAATCCAAACGACTCACCCAAGCTTACCGTTCTTGCCATGCCAATAGCAGGGCAGTATCAGGGTTTTTTCCGTTTATTAAGGAGATGATATATCCAATCCACGCACAGCGTGGAGAGGGTGCTAGACTCTGGGATGTCGATGGCAATGAATACGTAGACATTTCAATGGGGTTTGGTTCGCTTTTATTTGGTCATTCGCCATCTTTTGCGATCGCAGCGATCCAACAGCAGAGCAAGCAAGGTATACTAAATGGTCCACAATCGCGTCTTTGTGGTCAATTAGCTGAGTTAATTTGCGAGTTGACGGGTGCCCAACGGACAGCTTTTTGTAACGATGGCACAGAAGCAGTGATGGGAGCCATACGCATAGCACGTTCTGTGACAGGACGCTCAAAAATTGCTTTATTTGCTGGTTCTTATCACGGCGGTTCTGACGGAGTTTTAGTCAAAGGAGTAACAACCAACGACGGAACGCTGCGTTCTGTCCCGATGACTTCAGGTCTTCCATCATACTTGGCTGAGGATGTGATGGTGTTGGAGTATGGTACTCCCGAATCTCTGAATATTCTTAAAGACCATGCTCATAACTTAGCAGCAATTTTAGTTGAGCCGATACAAAGCAGTCGCCCAGATTTGCAGCCTAAAGAATTTCTCTTTCAGCTAAGACAATTAACTCAAGAAACTGGAACTGTTTTAATTTTCGATGAAGTGGTTACTGGCTTTCGGATGCACCCAGGCGGTATCCAGGCTTTATGGGGTATTCAAGCGGATATCACAACCTACGGTAAAGCTGTTGCTGCTGGCATACCTATTGGGGTTGTAGCTGGCAAAGCTGCTTTCATGGATGCATTGGACGGAGGTATGTGGAATTATGGAGATGAATCTTATCCCCAGGTGAAAACAACTTTTTTCGCTGGTACTTTTTTCAAGCATCCTCTCGTCATGGCTGTCGCTTGGGCTGCACTCAATCATATCAAGAACAGCGGTGCCAAACTTCAAGAAAAGTTAAATCAACGGACAGCGCAATTAGTCGAGACTCTTAATAGTTACTTTCAACAAAAGCAAGTACCAATTAAAGTCGTTAATTTTGGCTCTCTCTTCCGTTTTAATTGCCAGACTCAACTTAGCAATTTGCTTTTCTACCACTTGCTTGAAAAAGGGATTTATGTCTGGGAAGGACGCACCCTTTATCTATCGACAGCTCATACTGATGAAGATATTGAGCAGGTGATTTGGGCGGTCAAGGAAAGCGTAGTTGAAATGCAAGAAGGAGGATTTTTACCATCTGAACGCATTTCAACAAATAGTGGAGAGTTGATAACCCATCAAACTCATGGATTATCAAATCATTTGACTGGTTCATCTTTCAACTTAGCTACTGAGTCCCTCCCGATTACTTCAAACGCAAAGTCTGCTGATGAGTTGTTTGATACCCTCGTTGAGCAAATGCCTGACGCTCTAGGAAATACTTATGCTACTTCCCGTAAAAAGGTTGAAAAAACTATTGCTGATGTTTGGCAAGAACTCTTTGGTTTTGACAACGTGAGCATTCACGACAACTTCTTTGAGTTGGGTGGTGATTCTCTAACAGCTCTTCAGGCTATTTCTTTGTTAAATAAAAAGTTAGATGTTGAGATGCCTATAGAAAGCATTTATGAAGCACCAACTATAAACTCTCTCGCGAATATTATATGCCCTGAGCAAGATGAAACAGTTTCTGCTGAGCAAAGTATTTCCCGAGGTCAAAGACGAAGAGAGAAAATAATGCGCCGCTAGTACTATTGAGAAAAGAATTAATAATTTAAACGGAGTTCAACAGAGCTTATGTCTTCAGAAAATCGCTTTTCAGGTTATGATGCAATTGAACATGCGTACAGACCCTATAAGGAAAAAGCATACGAAACTTATTTGACGAAGTTAGAAGAATTGATTCTACAATACCTCCCTAAAGGAGCGCACATTTTTGACCTTTGTTGTGGTAGAGGAGCATTAGCACAACTACTGCTCAAAAAAGGTTATCAGGTAACTGGACTTGATAGCTCTGAAATAATGCTGCGCTATGCTCGTGAGAATGCACTTGGTGCTGAATTTATCTTGGATGACGCACGCTACTTTAAATTGTCACCTACTTTTCATGCAGTTGTGTCGATAGGTGATTCTCTCAACTATGTCATAAGTATTGAGGAATTGAAAAATGTGTTTCACAATGTCTATGCATCACTACTAGAGAACGGATTCTTTGCATTTGAATTGGAATCAGAAGAAATTCACGAGTTATTTCTTAATACAAATTATCTTGGTGATGTTAAAGATGACTTTGCCTACATTGAGCGTTTGCTCTATGATTCCAAAGAGAAATTGACTCGAGATAGTTATACTCAATTTCAATTGATCGACGGAATATGGCATCGTTCAGACGTAACTTTACAAAGAAAGCCTTACTCCCCAACGGAAGTCAAAGTTGCCTTAGAAAGTGTAGGCTTTACGGAAGTTAGAAATTATGATGAAAAACGTGATTTTGGAGTAGGATCTGCTGGAAGAACTTGCTTTGTGTGTCGTAAAGCTCTAAGTGTATAGACATAAAAAACGATGCAGTTAGGAAGCACTACACTATCAAATGCGTTTTGTCTCTATTTTGTAACTCAATGAGACTATAGCAATCCTATCTGATTTGTAAAAATGAACAACCAAATATTGCAGCTAGCACTAACCATCAAATAATAAAGTTTTGTCTCTATTTTGTAACTCAATGAGACTATAGCAATCCTATCTGATTTGTGAAAATGAACAACCAAATATTGCAGCTAGCACTAACCATCAAATAATAAATGAGAAAATTGGATATGATGAATAAGTTAGACAATTTTCATCAGGTAGATGATGCTGACATAGCTGTTATCAGTTTGTCTGGACGGTTTCCTAAAGCCCAAAATCTTGAACAGTTTTGGCAGAATTTGCGCTCAGGGGTAGAATCAATTTCATTTTTTTCCGCTCAAGAATTAGAGTCTGCGGGAATAGACTCTGCAACGCTTAGTGATCCCAACTATGTAAAAGCAGCAGTTCCACTAGAACATATAGATTTGTTTGATGCGTCATTCTTCGGCTATAACCCTAGGGACGCTGAAATTATGGACCCCCAACACCGCATTTTCTTAGAGTGTGCGTGTGCTGCACTTGAAAATGCTGGCTATGATCCCCAAACTTACTCTGGTTCAATAGGGGTTTACGCTGGTTCAACTATAAGTAACTATTTATTCAATATTTATTCAAACTCCAACATCAGAGAATCAGTCAGCGGTGTGGAAATTAGTTTGGGAAATCATCCCGATTATCTTCCCATGCGCGTCTCTTTCAAATTAAATTTAACTGGACCAAGTTATGCAATTCAAACTTCGTGTTCCACTTCTTTAGTTGCTGTCCACGTTGCTTGCCAAAGCTTGCTCAATTACGAATGTGATATAGCTTTGGCGGGTGGCATTTCGATATTGGATATGCAACCAAAATCTGGCTATTTGTATCAGGAAGATGGGGTTTTATCTCCAGATGGACATTGCCGTGCCTTTGATGCTAAGGCAAAGGGAACTATTTTTGGTAGCGGTATAGGAATTGTAGTTCTCAAAAGATTAAAGGATGCTCTTGCTGACGGTGACTGCATTCATGGAGTGATTAAAGGTTCTGCCGTCAACAATGACGGTTCTTTGAAAGCTGGATTTACAGCACCCAGTGTAGAACGTCAAGCGGACGTGATTGCAGAAGCCATAGCTGCTGCTGGGGTAGAAGCTGATACTATCACTTACGTAGAGACACATGGGACAGGAACACCCCTGGGCGATCCTATAGAAATAAAAGCTTTGACAAAAGCTTTTCGTACCAGTACACAAAAGCGGGGCTTCTGTGCGATCGGTTCAGTGAAAACCAATGTAGGACATCTGGATGCAGCTGCTGGTATAGCGGGCTTAATTAAAACAATTCTGGCTCTCAAACACAAACAAATTCCACCTAGCTTACATTTTAAAGAGCCCAATCCCCAGATTGACTTTGCTAACAGTCCCTTTTATGTCAACAACACACTTTCAGAATGGAAAACGGACAGAATTCCTCGTCGAGCTGGAATTACTTCTCTTGGTTTTGGTGGAACCAACGCCCATGTGATTGTTGAAGAAGCTCCTCCTATCGAAGCGTCTAACCCTGGGCGAACTTATAAGTTGTTAATGCTGTCTGCCAAAACTAGCTCTGCTTTAGAAACCGCTACAGTAAATCTGGCAAATTATCTTCAGCAGCATCCCGAGTTGAACCTGGCTGATGTAGCTTATACCCTTGCTGTGGGACGTCAGACTTTCAACCATCGCCGGATAATGGTGTGTGAGACAATTGATGATGCGGTTAAGACATTGCATCCTCTTGAGCCTCAACGAGTTTTCACCTACTACCAGCAGCCCTGTAATTACCCTGTTGTATTTATGTTTCCTGGACAGGGAGCGCAGTACGTGAATATGGCTCGGGAATTGTACCAGAGCGAACCCAAATTTACTGAGGAAGTCGATCGCTGCTCTTTGATGCTAAGACCATTCCTGGGACTAGATTTACGAGAGATTCTCTATCCAAGCGAAGCACAAACCCAAACAGCTACACAGCAATTAAAACAAACTTCTATTACCCAGCCTGCGCTTTTTGTCATTGAGTACGCCTTATCCAAATTGTGGATGGCTTGGGGCGTCCGCCCAGAAGCGATGATCGGTCACAGCATTGGGGAATATGTGGCTGCAACTCTTGCTGGAGTATTCTCTCTCAAAGATGCTTTAGCGCTAGTAGCTGTTAGAGGACGACTGATGCAGCAAGTTCCAAAAGGTGCTATGCTTTCCGTTCAACTTTCTGAACAACAGGTGCAGCCCCTGCTTGGAAAAGAGCTTTCTCTTGCGGGAATCAATGGTCCCTCGTTATGTGTTGTTTCCGGTTCATGTGAGGCGATCGATAAATTGCATCAGCAACTACTGGAGAAAGACGTAGGCTGTCGAAAGCTGCATACATCCCATGCTTTTCATTCCCAGATGATGGATTCCGTTATCGAAGCCTATACACAATATGTAGAAAAAGTCAAGTTTCATACCCCGAAAATTCCATTTATCTCCAACGTCACTGGTACTTGGATTACCACAGCACAAGCAACAGACCCGAACTATTGGGCAAAACATCTACGGCAAACTGTGCGCTTTAGCTCAGGGATAACTGAATTGCTCAAAGAACCAGAGCGAATCTTGCTAGAGGTTGGTCCTGGACGGACATTGAGTACCTTTGCCAAACAGCATTATAATTCGGAACCAGTGGTGCTGACATCACTTCGCCATCCTCAAGAGCAACAGCCAGATGTAGCATTTTTACTTAATACTTTAGGTAAACTCTGGCTTTTCGGAGTTCAAGTTGACTGGTCTGGTTTTCACGCTAACGAACGGCGTTATCGCATCCCTCTACCAACATATCCATTTGAGCGTCAGCGTTACTGGATTTCGCGACAAGCACAGCCGCACGATGTCCGTGCTACGCAAGTGTCACTGGGCAAAAAGCCGGATATCGCCGACTGGTTTTACTTACCTTTGTGGAAGCAATCTGCACCCCCAGGGTTGCTTGGTAAGGAAGATTTCGCAGAGCAAAAGTCCTGCGTGCTTGTGTTTATTGATGAGTGCGGCTTGGGTGAAGAACTGGTGAAAAAACTCCAACAGCAAGGTCAAGATAGCATCTGCGTGGAGTGCAGCAGCAGAGCAATCGCCGTGAGGGTAGGATCAGAGTTCTCCAAGCTAAGCGATAGTCTATATACCCTTAATCCAAGACAAAGTCATGACTACGATGCTTTGCTCAATGAACTTGGCGCACTGAACTTGATCCCCAAAACAATTGTTCATTTATGGAGTGTTACACCAGGCGATAAGCGGAGCTTAAAGCCTTCGGCTTATCGCACAGAATCAGAACTTGAGTGCTTTGACGACGCCCAATATTTAGGATTCTACAGCCTACTGTTTCTCACCCAGGCACTAGGAAAACAAAATTGGACTGATAAGTTTCAAATCACGGTTATCTCTAACAACATACACTCAGTGACAACAGAAGAAATGTTGTTCCCAGAGAAAGCGACTGTACTCGGACTTGTTAAAGTCATTCCTCAAGAATATTCAAATATCAGTTGTCGTAGCATTGATATTGCTCTTCCAAAACAAGGAAGTTGGCAAGAGGAGAAACTTGTAGACCATTTGCTGACGGAACTCATAACTAAATCCTCTGAATTGGTTATTGCTTACCGTGGTCTCAATCGTTGGGTGCAAACTTTTGAGCCAGTGCGATTGGAAGAAGCGAGCATGAGCACATCAAGATTAAGGAAGGGAGGAGTCTACCTAATTACTGAAGGTCTGGGAAATATTGGACTGATACTGGCAGAGTATTTAGCCCAGACAGTGCAGGCAAAACTGGTCTTGATTGGACACAACGGTCTTCCTGAAAAAGATGAGTGGTTCGAGTGGTTGGCAACTCATAATGACCAAGATGAGATGAGCCACAAAATCAGGAAAGTCCAGGCATTAGAGAAGTTAGGAGCCGAGGTTTTAGTTTTGAGCGCGGATGTGACCAACTTTGAACAGATGCAAAGAGCGATCGCCTTTGTCACAAATCACTTTGGCAACATACATGGTGTCATTTACGCAGCAGAGATTGTCAACGACAACTCAAACAAATCTATTCAAGAAATTTCTCAAACTGATTGCCAGTGTCAATTTCAATCAAAAGCGAATGGACTATTCGTACTAGAAAAAGTTTTGCAAGGGAGAGGACTTGATTTTTATCTGCTGATATCTTCTTTATCATCGATTTTGGGAGGGTTAGGGTACGCCGCTTATTCAGCAGCAAACATTCTTGTAGATACTTTTGCCCACAAGCAAAATCAAACAAATCCTGTTCCCTGGATGAGTGTTAATTGGGATCGCTGGCAACTTGGAGAAGAAGAACAAAACACAGCTAATAGAACAACATTGGCTGGATTATTCATCACACCAGAAGAAGGCATAAAAGCTTTTCAATGTATTTTAACAAGTGATAAAATAACTCAAGTTGTTGTCTCTACAGGAGATTTACAAGCTAGATTTGACCAATGGCTTAAGCTAGAATCTTTAGGTGATATTGAGCAGACCTCTTCTGCTGGGGACACAAAAGAGGAATTAGCATCAACAAGTCTTGCTAGAATACTCCATCCCCGCCCCAATCTAGGAAATGATTATGTCGCTCCCCGCACTCATGTTGAAGAAACCCTTGCTGACATTTGGCGAGAAATTCTTTGTATTGAGCAGATAGGCATCCACGATGACTTTTTTGAGCTTGGAGGTCACTCACTTTTAGCTGTACACCTCATGGCGAAAATTAAGAAACAGTTGGGACAAAATATTCAATTATCTGCTCTTTTCCAAGGAGCAACTATCAAACATCTAGCGAGTATTTTGCATGAGCAAGCTAATAACCAGACCTCGTCTCCTTTAGTCGCAATTCAACCTCAGGGTTCCAAGCCACCTCTGTTTTTCGTCCATCCAGTAGGTGGGAATATTCTCTGCTACTATGAATTATCGCGTCATTTGGGTTCAGAACAACCATTCTACGGGCTGCAAGCACTAGGTTTGAATGGGGAATGTCAGCCTTACACCCGAATAGAAGATATGGCAACCCAGTATATCAAAGCACTGCGCGAGATTCAGCCGAATGGTCCATATTTTCTGGGAGGTTGGTCTATGGGCGGCGTTGTCGCTTTTGAAATGGCTCAACAGTTACTAAGATATGGTGATCAAGTTGCCATGCTTGCCATGCTAGATAGCCCAGCACCAGTTAAGAGCGAGCAAACTACAGAGATTGATGACTACGACGATGTCAAAATATTAGTTGATTTTGCCATAGATATGGCAAAATCTGCGGGGAAAAATCTATCGGGTTCACTTGAAGAACTTCAGAAACTTACGCTGGACGAGCAATTAAACTATTTTTTAGAGCAAGCAAGGATAGCTAATCTCCTACCTCTGGATTTTGAACTTCAACAGCTTCACTGTCTTCTAAAGGTTTTTAAGAGTAACGTACTAGCTTTACAGAGCTATGCACCACAAGTTTTTCCAAACCGAATGATATACTTTCAAGCTAGCGATGAAGTATCTAATGATTTTCATAATCCCACTTTATTTTGGGGTGGACTTTCACGTAAGCCAGTAGAGATTATTACTATTCCTAGCAATCATTACACAATCATTACCAAGCCTCATATCCAAGTTGTGGTTGAGCCGTTGAAATTTTTTATAAATCAAACATAAAGGAAAGAGAGCTTTGAAAAAATCTAAATTTTCAGTTTTTATTTAATAGTTTTTTAATTGTATTTGCTCAGGAATATTTCTTGATAAAAGGAACAGATAGATCCAAAACAATCAGAGAGATTCATCCTATGAACAGTAAAATCAAAGCTCTAGGTACTAGTACAGGAAAAATACTATATAGTAGTGATTGCCAAAATATTCTTGACCTCTCCGTAGCAGAGACTATGGAGCTATTCAAGTCATCTGGAGTTATTCTTTTTCGAGGTTTTGGAGTAACTCCCAAGCAAATGAAAGATTTTTCCGAACAATTTAGTGGCAGACACATCATAGACCCTATGAAAACAGACATTGATTACGACAAGTTTGTTAACTTTGTTGATAACGGAATGGATATGTGTGTCCCTCATAGCGAACATGCTTGTTTCCCCTTTCGACCCGATGTTATTTGGTTTTGCTGTACTGTACCAGCCGAACAAGGAGGCGAAACTTTATTCTGGGATGGTGTTCGAGTGTGGGAGGAACTAAGTGAAAAGACGAAACAGTTATTTATTTCCAAGAAACTAAAGTTTTGTCATAATAATGTTCCGGTTGAGATCTTGAAGGCTTTTACTGGATCAAATTCTAAAACCATAGATGATATCAAGCAAATCTTGGACAGTATTGATTGTGTAAATTATCAGTTTAATGAGGATAAAACTGTTTCTGTAGAATATACTTGCTCAGCTGTGATAAAAACCAATTATAGTCATCAAAATGCATTCGCAAATAGCTTTTGGGTATATCATAAAAAGACAGAATCAGCGACTTTTGGAGATGCTTCAAGAGCTTCTGATGAAGTCGCTGACGAAATTCAGACAATCTTCGACAAGTTAACGGAGGAGATACTGTGGGAAGCAGGTGATCTGGTGATGATGGATAATTCAAGATTTCTACACGGTCGTAGAGCATTTAACGATAACCGACGCCAAGTTTTCACTACCTTAAGTAACCTTAAGTTTTAATAAGCTGTTTCACATTTAACTTGCAGATTAACGCGAGTAGACTGTCATTTGTCATGAGTTATTAAGCAAGGAGAAACCTTTCATGTCTTCGTCTTCAGCAACTAGCTATTCTCAAACTAGTGATTCCAAATCTCAACGGTACAATAAAAAATCTAAGTTGATATGGACGCCAGTTGATTCTGTTGAACGTCGCAGTAACCTCTCGTATGAGGAGTTTGTTCGAGAGTACGCGTCTGTTGGAAAGCCTGTCATCATTACTGATGCGATGAAAAACTGGAAAGCTTTGACGAAGTGGAATATGGATTTCTTCAAGTCACACTACGGCTCAAGCAAGTTCCTTGTACTGGATTACAAGGCTGAAACAAAGATGTGGGGTCGAAGTTACATGTCAATGAGTATTGCTGACTACATAGATGTCATAACTAGCGGTACTTGTGACAAATTGCTCTACCTATCGGAATTCCATGTTGGTGATCACCCGGAGCTTTGGGAAGATTGCGAAGATCCAATATATTTCAAGGATTGGTATAGAAAAATACCATTAGAGCTTTTTAGAAAACATATCAACGATACCTATGACATCCAGATAGGTCAGAAAAATACATCGGTAGGTCTTCACTGTGATTACCGTCATGATACCGCATGGGTTGCAGTCATTTCTGGGCAGAAGCAAGTTGTATTGTTGTCACCAGACCAAGAAAAATATTTGTACGAAGGTGAAGTTGACTGCTTTAACCCGGACTTACAAAAGTTTCCACTCTACGCCAATGCCAAACCAGTGGAATGCATACTAAACCAAGGAGAAATGCTCTACATACCGCCGGATTGGTGGCATCATCTAAAAAACCTCGAAAACACAATCGGCTTGGCTATCAACACGATGAATGAATGGAGTTATGAATTAGTTCATCAAGGTTTTTTAGAGCGGAATCGAATAAAAGGTCATCTTTTTCCGCTAATTGTGAAATTTCCGTTACTAGGCAGAGCTTTATTGGCTGTTGGTTTGGTCTAAGACTAAAACACCGATTCAATAATAAAACGCGAGACTAAGAAACCCGGTTTTTACGTCTTTTCAAACCATAATTTACTTGTTGCGACCCAACGAAACCTCGTTTTTCGTCATAATTCTGAATCAATCATTTTTCATTGCGTTGGCAATGATAGGCTTGCAAAGCAATACGTAAAGCAAGGAGAAACCTTTTATGTCTTCGTCTTCAGCAACTAGCTATGAAAAATTTGATGAGCCATTTGCCCGAATATACAACGAATCCTTGGGACCAGGTTACAACGAATTAGCCTTGCCAACCTTGGAAAAATTACTATTACCTTACGTTCCTGAGGGAGCGAATATCCTCGACCTTTGTTGTGGGACAGGGCAACTGTCACAATGGCTGCTAAATAAAGGTTATCAGGTGACTGGAATTGATCGCTCCCAGACAATGTTGGAATATGCTCGTAAGAACGCACCTAACTGTAAATTGATTCTTGGTGATGTACGCTTCTTTGAATTGCCGCCTACTTTCCATGCAGTTTATTCAATGGGTTTGGGTTTAAATCACATTCTGAATTTGTCAGAATTAACAGGTACTTTCCACAATGTATACAACGCACTTCATAGCAACGGTATATTTGTATTCGACTTACGTCTAGAAGACGCACATAATCGTCCAAGTTGGAACGGTCGTATATTAGGTAATATTAAGGACGAATATGCTTGGGCAATGAAAAACATTTATCACCCAGAAAGTAGAGAAGGTCAAATTTACCTAACGATATTTCATTTAATAGAAAAAGATTGCTGGAAACGTCTAGACACTACTTGGCCAGTTATTGCTTATTCTAAGGCTGAAGTCCAGTCAGCTTTAGAAAAAGTGGGGTTTAAAGAAGTTAATGTCTATGATGTCAAGCTTGATTTAGCCTTAGATACAGAGGCTGATATGGTGTGCTTTGTTTGTCGTAAACTAAACTGAAAACTCACTACAATATTACCTGAAAATTAGGTAATTTTAGTGGCTATATTGACAAAGTACAACGTAGAGTGGGGTATAGCGAAAGAGGTAGTAAAATTCATTCATTCTGTGAATAGCCATCCTTTCCACCAAGTCAATAAACATAAATTTTATGAAAACCAAAGAATCGAACTTACAAGAAGCTAAACCGCAGATTAATTCAATACAATCTCCCGAACAGAAATCAACAGAAGGTCTGAATTCCCGTCAACAGAAACATTTAGAAACTTTAATTGCACGCTACACCGAGCGCACAAAAACATCAAAACACCTCATGCAAGCCTATCGTCCGGTTCTGGCTGATCCAAGAGGTTCAGAAGGTTTTTACCCTCTGATAAAAGAGATGGTTTATCCCGTTATTGGTAAGCACGCTCTGGGTTCTAGACTTTGGGATATCGATGGCAATGAATATATAGATATAGTAATGGGGTTTGGAGTAAATCTCTTTGGTCACAACCCTCCCTTTATAAAGGAAGCACTGGAACAGCGACTTGAACAAGGCATACACTTCGGACCACAATCAGATCTTGCTGGTGAGGTTGCTGAGTTATTCAGTGAACTAACGGGAATGGAGCGAGTAACCTTTAGTAATACAGGCACAGAAGCTGTAATGACAGCAATACGCTTGGCACGAGCAGCAACAGGTCGCTATAAGATTATTCGGTTTTCAGACTCTTATCATGGGCATTCTGATGGCACTCTCATTAAAGCAGATAACTCGCGTTCGGTACCAGGTTATCCAGGAGTACCACCAAATGTTGCTCTTGATGTTTTAGTTCTTGACTATGTGAATCCTCAGTCGCTTGAAATTATAAAAGCGCATAAGCAAGAATTAGCAGCTGTTATCGTTGAACCTGTACAGAGTTCTCGACCAGACTTACAGCCTAAAGAGTTTCTCCAGCAACTGAGGCAATTGACAACAGAATCAGGGATACTTTTAATATTTGATGAGATAATTACAGGTTTCCGGGTTCATCTAGGTGGCGCACAGGCTTGGTTTGGTGTTGAAGCCGATATAGCTACCTATGGAAAGATTGTCGGTGGCGGCATGCCAATTGGTATTATTGCTGGTAAAGCTACCTACATGGATAGAATCGACGGTGGTATGTGGAACTATGGGGATCTATCTTATCCTCAGCCAGAGACAGAAATGACATTTTTTTCTGGCACCTTCTGTAAGCATCCGCTAGCGATGGCTGCTGCACGAGCTGTACTTAAGCGTCTTAAGACTGAAGGACCTGCTCTTCAGGAACAGTTGAATCAACGCACATCGCAGTTTATCAAAACGCTGAATACTTACTTTGAAGCTGATCAAGTACCCATCAGACTAGCGAATTTTGGTTCAATATTTAACTCTGTTCGTTTTGAAAATTCAGCCTCTTCAGTTAGTTCGGATGCTTTAGAGAATATGCGGCTGATAAATTTATTACTATATCATCACCTTCTCGATAAAGGAGTTTACCTGCGTTCATCATTACATGCACTATCCACAGCCCATACAGATGAAGATCTTGATTTCATTATTCAAGCTATTAAGGATAGTGTAAGGGAACTGCAAGACGGAGGTTTTTTGCCTAGTAGTCCTTAATCGTTAAAACCCGTGTTTTTGTTTTCTGTAAAACGCTTATTCAACGCAAGTTCCATGAGGGATGAAAACAAAGTAGTGGTTTCAAGTCTGAGCGTTACTTGCTGACAATGAGGCGATCGCTTAAAGAATCCATCCCCGAACCGCAGTTCCCAGGAAATTTCACTATCCGCCAAGTTAAACCTGAACAGGATGCCGAAGCATGGGTAGAAATGCACAACCAGTCTTTTATCGATGCCTGGAATCACCATCCCTTAACGGTCAAACATTACAAATACCTGCGGAGTCACCCTACATACAGACCCGATTTGGATCTGGTGGCGATCGCTCCTGATGGCACTTTTGCAGCCTGTTGCAAGTGCATAATTAACCCAGAGAGTAATATTCGCACTGGACACAACGAAGGCTGGATTGACGAACTCGGTACAAGACGTGGTTTTCGCCGGATAGGGCTGGGACGTGCAATGTTGCTTTGCGGAATGCGTCACCTGCAAGCTGCTGGTATGGATATGGCAAAGCTGTCAGTCGATTTTTATAACCCGAATGGTGCTTTGCAGCTTTATGAATCCGTTGGCTTTTATAAGCTCTACACTTGGATTTCCTACGTCAAGGATGTTTAGCCCATACTTCGCATGAGTAAATGTACTAATGCTTATTAACTGGATTAAGGAAGTAAAACTATGGCAACAATGGGAAAATACTGCAAAGCTTACTCTCTCAAAAAATTACGTCAGTTCAATCAGTGGACTGAGCATTCAGAAAATACCAGAAAAGAAAAGCAACAAGTCGATGGTAAGGAAGTCGAAATCAATAGAGAACTAACCGATGATGACTTTCTTTATCTGCAAGAAAACTATGTCGTCACAGATGGAATTTTCAAAGACGAAAATATCATTTTTGACATTATCACACCCGAATGGCAAGAGTTCTGTAAAAATAGACTTTTGTTCGAGATTCCAGTTTACCAAAATTAACGGAGATAAATATGTATCAAGACGACAAAGAAGATACGACGATTTACAAAGTTGTAGTCAATCACGAAGAACAGTATTCAATTTGGCCCGCCGACCGAGAGAACGCACTTGGTTGGAAAGATGCTGGAAAAACTGGCTCCAAACAAGAATGTTTAGATTACATCAAAGAAGTTTGGACTGACATGAGACCGCTCAGTCTCCGCAAGAAGATGGAGGAAGCTGCTCACACTCAGCAGTAGCACAATTTAAGTTAGACCAAAGAAGTAGTCATAAGTCAGGAGCCAGAATTCAGCGCGTGTGTATTCTTTAGAGTAGCTCCTGACTTGAGCTTCCTTGCCCCCATGCTCACCTGTGATCAGCATTGATAAACTAACAACTCATCCACTAGGGTCAGTTGATAAACTGTCACTCATCTAATTTCGCGTTTCATAGTATGAGTTTAATCTTTATTAATGCAAGGAGTGATACCATTTCACCATATGTTTGCCACAAGTTATATTCGCAATTTGTCTCACCAGCAGAGTGTTGCGAGTTTCAAATGTTGCACAAAAAAGTGGATTGGTATACAATTATACAAAAAAGCGCTTGATTGAAAAAATTATCAAGCGCTTTTTAATGTAAAAATAACACCATGTTGCCCTTTGGGTAAGAAGAAATTGAAACGACAAAGAGCGGTTTAGGGTATAGTATATTCGCTTACACCTTAGTTAGAAATACTTCTGAAGCATATTCTGCAATTGTTGTACTGTTGCCCTAGGAGAAGGACGAGGCAAGTGTAAGTCTTTGTTCTCCTGTGTACCTTCTGTACTTCTGAGATTTGCTAAAAAAAGCACTGGCACCTCGTATTGGTAAGCTTGAAACCAATCTTCACGAGTCGTAATATCCCGGATTTCTAGCTCAAACTTGAGGTTTTGTATCTGTTCTAGTTTTTCCTGCAAACCCTCACACAAATGACAACCGGGCTTGCTATATAAAATAATTCGCATTTGCTTCAACCAAAATACACTTGTTTAACTGCATCTCTAATATTTTCTCTGGGCATAGGGGGACTTATAAGTGGAAGAACCAGAAGTTCTACAACTTTATTACGGGCAGCAACTGATACGATCTTAAAAGTCTGTCTGGATATGGGTTTGGCGGTTTAATAAGCAAAACTGGTCTAAACTCCAAATTCCCTGTTCCCTATTCCCTGTTATGTGAACAAAAAATCGCCCCCTAAATTGAGGGGGCGCATCATCACCTTGTAACGTAGCAATGCTACGTCTTGAGTTTAACTAGCAATGTACTCTTTAACGTTGGCACGACGGCGACGCAGATGAGCAAGCGCTTGATGTTCTAACTGACGAACACGTTCGCGGCTAAGGTTCAAGCGTTCGCCAACTTTTGCCAAAGACATTTCGTTACCATCCAATAAACCAAAGCGCAAGGCTAAAACTTCTCGCTGTTGGGGAGTGAGTTCTGACAGCATGTTATTTAAGTCTTGGCGTAAGAAGTCCTGCGTCATGTAATACTCTGGTGATGGTCCTTCATCTTCGAGCATTTCTTGCAGTTCGGTATCTTGGTTATCACCAACCTTGACATCCAAAGAAACTGGTTGACGCGCCATGTTCAGATACTCACGGATCTGAGCTGGTTCTAATTCTAGTTCTTTGCCAATTTCAGCAGGAGTTGGTGATCTTCCCAACTTCTGAGCAAGTTCGCGCTGGACTTTCTTAATTTTGTTTAGCTTCTCGGTGATATGGATAGGTAAGCGAATGGTACGACCTTGTTGGGCGATCGCACGAGTAATCGCTTGGCGAATCCACCAGTAAGCGTATGTTGAGAATTTATAGCCGCGTGTTGGGTCAAATTTCTCTACACCCCGCTCTAATCCTAGTGTTCCTTCTTGGATAAGATCCAGAAACTCCATGTTTCGCTTCTGGTACTTTTTGGCGATCGCTACAACCAAGCGCAAGTTTGCTTCTATCATCTTCTGCTTTGCTCGCTTGCCTTGATGTACAGTCTGTTTGACATCTGTCTCAGATTTACGAACATGAGCAGCCCACTCTTCTAAGCTAGGTTCGCGGCTTAATTTCTTCGCCAAAGCCTCCTTAGCATCCACGAGTGTCATCATTTGTTGCACCTGCTTCCCAAAGACAATCTCTTGCTCACGGGTTAGCAGTGGTACACGACCAATCTCGCGCAGATAGGTTCGCACCATATCAGCCGTGAATTTGGCGTTAAGGTTTTCGGTTTGGGTTTCTACAGTGGGCATTGGTGCGTTTTCCTCTACTCCGTAAACAAAAATTAATACTCAATAACTAAGGCGGATTGGGAAAGTTAGTACACGTATTACGCAACCAGGGAAACGATCAGGTGAAAATTGATTTCTACAGAATCTACTTAGACGATCACTCTCTTGGATTGGTTTCCCTACCTTCCCTAAATTTTGAAATCGCTTATGAGCATGCTGGCTTATTTTCAATAATTCTTTTAATCCTTATGTCGCTAGGACGACCCTAATTATACGAACTCGGTATGACTTCTACTTTATCTATGATACGACAAATCATCCCAAGAGTAAAGTAGTTCTGTTAAATCTTTCTATTGTAATCCAAATTTATCTTGTTACACAAAAAAGCTGATTTTTTTTCCTAACTTACTACATATATAGTGACTCTAAGATCCCATGATCAGTCCTCCATCTATAGCCGGATAACCGAACAGAATCAATTCTCCTGATGGAGGGATGTCACGAAATCTAGAAATCAGGAATCGGATATTGGGAATTGGTAGTTGATATATTTTTGTGTTAACCCAAAATTACAGCTATTACTTTTTCCACTAAGGACGAAATAGTTGAAAAATAGGCTTCTGGTTTGAGATCAACCTCAAAAGCCACGTAGGTTTGTGGTTCATGAATTTCCAGCCAGTTGCAACTCTCTTTAATAAACCCAGATAGCACTTCTGACCTGAGGCAAAGTAGTCTTCAATCAGAGCATACAACGGCCACACGCGATGATACTTCAGCCTCAATATCTCCTTGGAAGATACGCTTTTACATTTTACTGAGCGTTGATAGCATCACATAACCAGTGGCAAACAAGTCATCCACTTGCTTGAGCAGCCCTTGCCCAAAACCTTCCCACTGTCGCAAAACTACGCCCCCGAGAATCTGTAGGAAGGAACTATCTACTATAGTAACATCTTTCTTGCTATAAGTAGAACGGCGCAAAAAAACCAAAGTATGTAACGGAAAGTAAAGTTGCCCAAAAAGCTCTTCTCTTCTGCCTTCTGCCCTCTGCCTCCTGCCTTGTCATAACGACAATTTTCAACACCGACCTACTTAGATGAAAATATCCAAATAATTATTGTTCCAGACGCGAGCACCGTTTAGACTCTCGCTAGTTTATCTGAGGGCAGCGAGTCGAATGGCATATGTATGTAAATTTTTATTTCTTGTCGTTTGAATCTGATTGCTTTTTTAATAGGAATTTTTTTCAATACTACCTATCCTATACAGCGGTCAACAACAAAAAATGAGCATGACGTGACAAAATCAAAAAAAAATGAAATATAAGCACCGTTATCTGAGTTTATTCGTTACAGGCGCAATATTAACTATGTTTACAACTCCTGCATTAGCTCAGAAAAAATCAGCAATTGCACTTGACAAGAGTACAGCATCTAATAATAGAACTCCTGGAAACTCAACTCAACAAGCAGCTAGAGTAACTAATTCCAGATCCGTAAAACCGATAACAGAGATTCGGCGAGTCAGTGAGATAGAGCGTCCACTTCGTAGCGCCAGAATGTTGGTGCAGTCACCAACCCCACAAACAACTCAAACTCCACAAGCAAGACCTCAATCACTAGTCGTGCAAGTCAGCTTCGTGAAGGCAAATCCCACCTCCAAAGGTTTGGAACTAGTTTTGCAAACGTCAAAAGCTGCTACCTTGCAACTGGAGAATCGTACTCAGGTAAATAGTAATACCTTCATCGTTGACATTCCAAATGCTCAACTGCGTGCACCTGGTAACAGACCGTTCTCATTCCGCTCACAAAAATCAATAGCGGGTATTACTGAGATAACCGTAACAAACCTTGACGCCAATACTATCCGGGTGACGGTGATAGGTGAAACAGCTCCACCAATTGTAGAGTTGTTTGACAGTCCAAAAGAAGGTTTGATCTTCAGTGTAGCCAGTACTGCATCTTTGGCACAACAGCGGCAGCAACCTCAAACACAACCATCACCTACACAGCAACCAGCGAACCAAACACAACAAACTCAACCAAGAGCGAATGGTGATGAACCAATTGAATTGGTGGTGACAGGACAGCAAGATGGATACAATTCATCCGATGCATCAACTGCAACCAAAACCGATACTCCTTTACGCGACATTCCCCAATCGATTCAAGTCATCCCCGCAACCGTAATTCAAGATCAAGGTGCAGTTAATCTGACCGAAGCAGTCCGTAATGTCAGTGGTGTGTCACTCGCAGGCACTAGTGGCGATCGTGGAGAATATTACACAATTCGGGGATTCTTTGCCAACATTTACAAAAATGGTTTCCTTGACGATTACTACTCTTCTCGCGCCTTTCGAGACAACGCCAATATCGAGCGAATAGAAGTTCTCAAAGGACCAGCCTCGGTGTTGTTTGGACGCTTAGAACCTTCGGGTATCATCAACTTAGTGACCAAGAAGCCATTAGCCGATCCCTATTACAATTTAAGTTTTACCGCAGGCAGCTATAGTTTTTATCGCCCCACACTAGATTTTTCAGGTCCTGTAACGGAGGACGGAAAATTGGGTTATCGTCTCAACATTGCCTACGAAAATTCTGGAAGTTTCCGCGACTTTGTTAACAAAGAAAGATTTTTTATCGCTCCTGTACTTAGCTGGAAAATTGGTGAGAACACAAACCTGACTTTGGAAGGTGAATATCTCCATACGGAAAATTCTTATGATGATGGGCTACCGAAAATTGGCGATAAGATTGCAGATATTCCGATTAGCCGCTATCTCAGCGATCCGAGAAATCAAGTCGTTGTAGATGAATCAAAAACCGACCTGACTTTGAATCATGACTTTAATCAGAATTTATCGCTGCGCAGTGCTTTTCGTGTAACAACCGCATCAGAAACAGCTAATCGTTTTACCCTTCAGGGACTTTTTGGAGCCAGTAACGACGGAACTCTCAATCTTTTAAATACTTCCTATAATCAGTATTATGAAACTTATTTTCTACAGAATGACTTAACTGGTAAATTCAATACTGGCTCAGTCAAGCATACACTTTTGTTCGGTGTGGAAGTTGGTAAAATATATCAGCGTGTTGTGGGCGCGAGAGGACTCAATCAGTCGATTAAGTAGCTCAACTTAATTAAATGTAAAATGTCATTGCGAGTGAAACGCAGTGGAGCGTTCGCGCAGCGTGTCCCCTTGGGACTCAGCAATCGCAGAATTTCTATCTTAAGTTTTTTTAGGTTGAGCTACTTAATATTTTTAATCCTGTCTACAACTTTTCTTTTGGTTCATATCGACAGACTCAGGATAATACAACGAATATCGACTCTTTTGGAATTTATCTTCAAGATCAGATTGCTGTTTTTGATAATCTCAAACTCCTTGTTGGTGGCAGGTTTGATACTTATAATAGTGAAACACAAGATTTCCTGAATGCCTCCACTACAAAGACAGATAGCGATGCGTTTTCACCCCGTGTAGGAGTCGTTTACCAACCGACAAAAGAAATTTCACTGTTTGCCAACTATAGTCGCTCGTTTAATCCTGTGAGTGGTATCGCTAAAAACGGTGATGCTTTTGAGCCTGAAAGAGGAACTGGATACGAAGTCGGCATCAAAGGAGACTTTTTAAATGGTCGCCTTTCTTCTACTTTAGCCTTCTACACAGTTACCAAAACCAATGTCGCAACTGCCGATCCCAGCGATCTCACCGGTAGCTTTTCAATTCAAATCGGCGAACAACACGCTCGTGGGATTGAGTTCGATATTGCTGGAGAAATCTTACCTGGTTGGAAAGTGATTGGTTCCTACGCTTATACGGATGCAGAAATCACTGAAGACAATACATATCCAGTCGGAAATGCTCTAGCTAATACACCGCAACATACTAGTTCATTGTGGACAACCTATACCTTTCAAAGAGGTCCGTTAGAAGGTTTTGGTTTTGGTGGAGGCATTTTTGCAAACAGCAAAGCTTATGGAGATCTGGATAACTCTTACACTATACCTGGTTTTGTACGGACTGATGCGGCACTTTTCTACAAAAAGGATCGCTTGAGAGCATCTGTTAACTTCAAGAATTTATTTAGTGTCAGATATTTCGAGGGCACATTTTTGGGGACAGCCAATCCTGCTGCGCCGTTTACAGTTCAAGGAACGATTTCTTGGGAGTTTTGACCAATTAATTGTCAATTAAGCATTTTTGTAGGGGAGCCAGTGCGAATGACGACGGCTTTCCCGACCTAGGCATCTGGCGTTGGGCACTGCCCATCGAAACCGCAAACCCTGATTTTAATGTTGCTAGGCAGTGCCCACCCTACGTTTGTTGAGAATGGTGAGCCAGCGCGGTCTTGGGGAGCCAGTCCTGCAGGAGGGTTTCCCTCCGTAGGGATCTGGCGTTGGTTTCCCCCATGAGCGACTGGTGAGACAGCGCTGCAGGAGGGTCTCCCTCCGTAGGCGACTGCGTTAGCGCAGCGGAACCGGAGGTTCTCCCCGAAGGGCGAACCCGGAGGGTGCAAGATCTGACTCTACCAATTATCAAATCTCAATCTCAAATCTCAAATCCTTAAAAGCCAAGATCTGCTTTAGCTAGTTCAGCAGCCGCAAACACTTCTTCATCTGGCTTTTCCTCCCAAGCAGTCTCACCAATTTCTTCATAAAATATGGTATCGTAAGGACGAGTCCGCACAACCACAGGCATCGGAACAGCGTGACCTAAAATTAAGGCTTGTTGTTTAGAATCTAACTTTGCCAACACAGACCGCAAGGCACCTCCACCAGACACCCCAGTAAAAATCGCCTCAATATCTTTCTCATCATTCAGCAAAGCGGTGATCCGAGTACCAATCTGGGACATGACTTCATTATCTATGCCCGATGGACGTTGATCAACCACAAGAAGCGTTACGAAGTATTTCCGCATTTCGCGGGCGATCGTCCCAAAAATAGTGCTTTGTACCGTTGCAGGGTCGAGGAAACGGTGCGCCTCCTCAATTGTAATCATCAGTTGCGTTGGTCTATCGTTGGGATTTTTGGTTTGTAAAAACTTTTCTGCTTTGGTGACATAATGTTGGTGAATCCGTCGGGTAATCATATTAGTCACCAACATATAAGAGAGCATATTTGACTGGGAGCCAAACTCCACAACAATATTCTTACCAGCTTCTAGGGAACGCAACATTTGATTGACATAATTTTGCGGACAAGCTGCACGCATATACTTTAAATTTTCTAATCGCAGGAGTTTGCGCTGTAGTGCTGTAATCGAACCTTGGTGTCCTCGCTTCTCTTCGCAGAAAGTCTTAATTTCCTCATTGGTCATATTTATTAGTTGAAGAATCCAAGACTTCCCAAATTCAGCACATAAAATATTGGCGTTATCTAAACTCGCTTCTGAAAGTCCTAAATCACGACTGCATAATTTTATATCTTCGACTTCAATTTGATCGTAACTTAAATAAAGTTCTTGAGCATGAGGAACGCCTCGACGCTTAGTAGATTCTGGGTCAAGAGTGTAAACTTCAACTGAACTGGGAAATAGCTGTTTTAAGCCTTTGACAGTACTCATTTGCTTGCCTTCAGAAACGGCTTCCCAGCCATACTCTGAGTGCATATCAAAAATCAAATTAACCGCCGCATTTTTGCGGATTGTCCCAGCTAAAAGTAAACGTGTCAAAAAGGATTTACCAGTTCCTGATTTGCCAAAAACACCGTTGCTTCTTTCCACAAACCGATTTAAATCCAGGCAAACTGGAACATCCATGTCCAATGGTTTTCCAATGGAAAAGTTTTTCCTTTGAGGATCGTCTTCCCAACCAAATACCCGGCGAAAATCTTCTTCCGAAGCTTCATAAACTTGGCTAAAGTGGGTGGGAATCGTTTTGACTGGCAGGAGTTCCATTGTTGTACTGGTTTGAGGCTGGAATGATGCCAAACCTGTCGCTGATGGAACAAAGGGATTTGCAGATTTGCCGTTTGTTGCAGAAAAAGATTCTTCAGATTCGGGGGTAAACATCAACATCGGTGCAAGGTTGATGGTACCATATGTCCCGCCTCCTGCTAAAATCTCTCGTAAAAAAGTGTCTTCCCAACTCGGAGGATTCGCAATAATTCTTTGGTTAGCAATTCCCAATGCTACATCTGTGAGCATACAGAAAAAACGCGATCGCACCCCTTGGACAACTAAAAACTTACCAACGCGCATATCTTCTACTGAAACGTCGGGGTGCAATCTAACTTCTAATCCTCCAGTGAGAGAGCCTTGTATAACTGAACCTAATGGCTGTCCCAAATTCATTTCATTAATCACACAGTGATGAGCTTGCTCTTATCAGTTACTAGTTATCAGTTATCAGTTACCAATGTCGTGTTCCGTTGGATATAAACACTTATCAGTGTCATGTCCCTTTGTTCACTGTTCACTGTTTACTGTTCACTGTTTACTGTTGCATTGTAATTGTAGAAGACAAAATTGGTGATGTAACTTTTGTCCTTTGTCATTTATTGAAAACAAATGATTAATGACTCATGATTAATGACTAATTAGTCAATGTTAATTGAAGTAGGCGAACTTCCACCTCCTGTTGTGGCATAAGTTAGAAGCGGTCTACGATATTGGGCGTAAAGGCGATCGCGCCAAGTAAAGAACGGTTGATAAAGTAGGTTATCAGCTAATTCGGGGACTCCCTTCCCTATGATGGTTTCTGGCAAATTCAAATAAACAGCATTAGGAAACTTCAACAATATCGATAAACCAGCAACAGCAAAGTCGGCTAAAGTTGGTTCATCTCCTACTAAATAGGGACTATCTGCTAACAACAATGTCAGCGCTTCCAAATCTTGTTTTAAGTCGGCGATCGCACTGCGTATTGCATCTGGACTGTAACCTACGCCAAAACCCAAAACTTTCAATAGATCGTTAGGAACTCCTTCTACCAAACTTTTGAGGACATCTGGTGTCGCCCTAGGTAGTAAGGACTTGCGGAAATTCTGGTTTTGACTAATGGCAGAAAACAGTGCTTTGCGACCTTTGATGCCAATTGATTCATCCGCCCATTCTTCCATCATTAAACATAAACCCCGCTTTTTTGGATCAGTAGGTATCAATGGGCGTGCTGGATATTGTGAGTCTAAATACTTAGCTATCTCTGTTGAATCTGCTATATATCTGCTACCATCTTTCAATACCGGTACTTGTCGTTGACCAGTCAGCCGATATAGTTCTACCTGTCCTACTCCTGGTGTCACCTCGATTTTACGGTACTCCAGCCCTTTATAATCAAGGATAAGACGCACTTTCTCTGAGTATTGAGATAGTTCAAACTGATATAATTCCAGCATTTTTTGTTTCCTGTACGTGGTTCACTTAATAAATTTTACAAGTTTATTTTGGTTCGGATAATTTATATTCACGATTTATGCCTGAAAAATTGAATAAAAATGGATTTCTTTGTAGGGTTCTTTTGCATTCTCAGTTTTTTTGACAGAACTCTGCGGTGAAATTCTGCTCATCTGGATTTTTCTCTACAAAAGTCCATCTGTTACGCCTTCCATAAGCTGGCATAATGCAACTATGTGATATTATTCCTTTTTCCGAAACATGCGAAGGTAATTCTATCGTCCTTAGCTTCCTTCTTCCTTTATACAGACAGCCAATTATACTCATTATGAGGCAAATTGTTCAACAATTTCAGACTAATATATAATTTATTTCTGCTTACAAATCTTGCTTCTTTAGTTAGATTTTCTGTGTGGCAAGATGATATAAATCATTATGGTAATGTGTGGAAATGAAAGCCAAACAAAATTTATGAAGGTTGAAAACAGCAATTTGCTGACCAAGTTGGCTGGTATAATAGGAGTGACGGGCATCAGTCTTCTTACTGGTCTACCTACTGGAGCAAACGAAGTATTAAATTCTAACCCTGGTATTTTCAAGGAAGCGTCGTATCACAGCGAGCAACGTCTTTTAGTAAACGCTGAGTATACTCAATTTAGTGAGGCTGGAACAGCAGCAACAAAGTCCGAAAAAACTTCACCAGCTAAAAACACAACGGTAGCACAGAAACCGAGAGGATTAAACCCTAGGCCGAGTATTTTGCAGGAGTGTCCTTACAACCGCGCTGCTTGTCCTGGTGGATCTGACACTTCTACACCTCCCGTAACTCCCCCTGGAGGGACACCCACAACACCTGGAGGTGAGATACCCACAACACCACCAGCTACACCCACGACGCCTCCTAAGGAGCCAGGAGCGGGTACACAAAGTAAAAATATCGTAGCAGTTGCACAGTCCAATGGCTCCCTTACAATGCTAACCAAGGGTTTGAAAGCAGCTGGATTAGCAGAAATCTTGCAAGGCAAAGGTCCTTTCACAGTCTTCGCACCCACTGATGCAGCATTTGCCAAATTGCCACAAGACGCTGTACAAGATTTATTCAAGCCAGAAAATAAAGAAGTCCTGAGGAAGATTTTGCAATATCATGTGGTGCAAGGTTCGGTAACGTCCAAGGATTTGAAATCTGGTGAGGTCAAAAGTAGTGAGGGTGGTGCGATTAACGTCAAAGTAGATCCAAAAACTGGTGTAACAGTCAATGATGCCAAGGTGGTTCAGCCTGACATCAAAGCTAGTAACGGCGTTATTCATGTTATTGATAACGTGATTTTACCTCCTGACTTGTAAGTTGTTGGCACAGGTGCATTGTGTGACAAAACTAGGTTGAAATAATATTTGACAAAAAACCCGTTTTAATGATTATTTGGACGGGTTTTTTCGTATTGGTAAACCTGTTATTTTCATGATTATCCGGACGAATACTTGTATCGCCATCCTGCAATGCTTGATGCCAAGCTTGTTTGTGAAGTATTGGAGGAAATTAGAGAACGGGCAGCGGTATTAATTGTTAGCGATGTAGGGGCAGCACGGGGGAATTTTGACCAAGAACGGGTTGATAATACAAAGACGTGGATTGTAGGAATTACAGCAGTCGGTGCGTTATTTCGCTTGGCTTAACCCGATGCCGAGTGAATGCTGGCGACAAACGACTGCTGGGGAAATTCCCCGTTTTGTACCGATGTTTGAGATGAGTCTGCAGGGGATGAATGCGGCGATTAGTGTGTTGCGAGGTCGATATATTGTAGTAAAAGAGTTGGATGAATATTTATGCTATTAGAGTTCAGACAATTGAGGATTAAACCGGGACAGCAACTGCTACTTGAGGACGTTAGCTGGCAGCAATTTGAAAAAATTTTGGCGGAATTGGGAGAAAATCGTGCTGCCAGACTTTCCTATAGTCATGGATTTTTAGAAATTATGGTTCCTTTGCCCGAACATGAAAAAGCCAAAGAAATTATTGGCGATCTGGTAAAAATTTTATTGAATGAACGAAGTATCAATTACGATGCTTTAGGTTCAACAACCTTAAGAAGTGAAAAAATGACTCAGGGAGTAGAACCAGATGCCTGTTTTTACATTCAAAATCAAGCTGCAATTCTTGGTAAAAATCGCATAAATTTAAGTGTAGATCCACCACCAGATTTAGCCATAGAAATTGATTTGACTTCCCGCACGCAGTTGGACAATTACCAAATTTTGGGAGTGCCAGAACTTTGGCGATATGGAAAACAAGGGTTACAAATTAATGTCTTGCAAAATGGAAAGTATGTAGAGTCGAATTTTAGTTCTACATTTCCAGATATTCCGATAATTGAGTTAGTAAATCAATACGTCCAGCAGAGTCAAGTTGTTGGTAGCAGCCAAGCAATTCAAGCTTTTAGAAATTGGGTGCGGGATAATATTTAATTTTGGCTTTAATTTAGGACGGGAGTCAATCGTAGACTTTCTCTCGTCCCCATGCTGAGTATGGCAACGCCCATCAAGAGGCTCTGTGCTCTGCCTCACAGTATTCATTCCCAGCCGGAGTCTGGGAACAAGAAATCAAGTAAAATCAAAACTTACGCCACCAACGCAGCATCAATTAGTGTGAAAACAGACACCATATTCTACCGCCTATTCCAAAGCTTCCCTAGCATCTTTTTTGAACTCATCAACCAACCTCCTGAAACCGCCGACACCTACCAATTCTCATCCGTCGAAGTCAAACAACTCGCTTTCCGCATCGATGGCGTATTTCTCCCCAAAAGCAATCCATCATCCCCCATCTACTTCGTCGAAGTTCAATTTCAACCCGATAAAAAATTCTACTCTCGCCTTTTTACGGAAATCTTTCTTTACCTGGATAGAAGCGAACTTACCAACAACTGGCGCGGGGCTGTGGTTTATCCAAGCCGCAGTATTGATGTGGGAGAAACAGAACGCTATATTGAATTACTCACATCTGGGCGAGTCAGCCGCATCTATCTTGATGAATTAGACTCCGCAGCAGAACAGTCGATTGGTATTGGTACAGTTAAACTGGTTATAGAGCCACAGTCAGGCGCAGCTACCAAAGCCAGGGAGTTAATTAACCTTGCTAAACAACAAATAGCTGATGAAATTACCCAACGGGAATTTCTCGAATTGATAGAAACGATTATTGTCTATAAATTCCCTTTGAAAAGTCGGGAGGAGATAGAGCAAATGTTGGGATTAAGCGAGTTGAAGCAAACTAAAGTTTATCAAGAAGGTAAGCAAGAAGGTAAAGCAGAAGGAAAACTAGAAGGCAAATTGGAAGCCATTCCTTTTATGTTGAGTTTAGGTGCAACTGTAGAACAAATAGCAGAGGCGTTAGGGTTGGATGTTAAGTTAGTTGGGTTGGTTGCTGCTAAAGCTAATCCTAACCAGGAACAAAGCGGCGAATAGAACAAGTTGAGTCGATAGGGACTTTTATGTCTATAAATTCCCTTTGAAAAGTCGGGAGGAGATAGAGCAAATGTTGGGATTAAGCGAGTTGAAGCAAACTAAAGTTTATCAAGAAGCTAAGCAAGAAGGTAAGCAAGAGGGTAAAGCAGAAGGAAAACTAGAGGGCAAATTGGAAGCCATTCCTTTTATGTTGAGTTTAGGTGCAACTGTAGAACAAATAGCTGATGCGTTAAAGTTGGATGTTGAGTTAGTTAGGTTGGTTGCTGCTAAAGCTAAACCAAACCAAGAACAAAGCGGCGAATAGAACACTCTCTCCTACTTACGGGTATAGCGATGCTTCACTCCAACGGGGAAATATTCTGGATCGCCTGTGGGAGCTAGTGCAACTCGCGGCATTTGGTATTCTGGAGGAACGTAGTTAGCAAATTCGCTATTGAGGCGCTGGAGTTGGGTGAGAATGGAAGATGCGATCGCCTCTTTTTTCTCTTCACTTTCCTCCATTCTCGGTGCTAACTCCACAACTACCGATAAAAACCGGTTCTTGTCCGCATCTTCTTGCACTTGCAACACGAATTTACCTGTCACCCATTCTCTAATAACAGGTTGCTCTAATCCCACCGTCACATTTTCTGGATAAATATTCGCTCCAAAGTAAGAAACTGTAAAATTAGAGCGTCCGAAAATATACACAAATGGTAGCGCACGAACGCCTCTTCCACCCATCTGTTGTATTTCCGCTACTGGATTAAAGCCCCATTTTGCTAAAAACTGGAGCATGGCATCATAACTGATTATCCCTCCAGTATCCAAGATGTTGTAACGCACTAGGGGAATGCCATTATTTCCAGAAAATATTAACGTGCCGTTTATAACTTCAAAAAAGCGGCTTATGGGATCATATTGTACCAGTGTGGGTAAACGAGATTCTCCAAACAAGGCACGCGCTGCTTCTGGATTTTGTGCTAAGAAACGACGAATGCAAATACTCAAAGGTGTTTCGTTACCCAATACACCTGCATCTGCTGTTCCATAAAGCGAGACTGAGTCGTAGCAGCAATGTTGGGAACCAACTCTTTGCGCAACTAAACTCCGCCATTCCTCGCTGAATACTTCTCCCGCCATCACCAATTTTATCTGATATCGCTGCCATTCAATTCCACGGGCAATTCCAGTATCAATAATATCTTTAAGAAATGGTGGATATCCTAATAAGACAACTTGCTCAAAAGCCGAACCGAGTTCTTGAAGAACTCGAAATATTTCTTCTTTATTATTACCAGGAGTTACCAAAGTAATAGGATAACCTTTGCTGGCAAGATAGCGGCAGCAATTGGTTGTGTACATTCCGCCAACCCAGCTTCCTAAAGTGAAACAAATCACAGCTAGAGTTCGTCTAGTATCTGCATGAAAACTATCATGAAATACCTGCTCAAAACGGGTAGCAATTTGCATTTCATCTGCAAAAAAACGAGGCCAAAATGTCGGTTTTCCTGTGGAACCAGAAGAAACAGCTATCATGTCGCATGTTTCTAGCTGTCCGTTGCGGCATAATTCAGATAGAGGATAACGTTGCAGGTAATTTTCTTTTACGAGTTGCGGTAATCTTTGGAAATCTTCTAAGGTTTGGTATTCATCTGGATTAACCGCATGATTTGCTAAAAAATTTTTGTAAGCAGGTACACTAGCAGCCATATCATGAAATAACGCCAAAGCCGCTGCTGAAGTATCAGTATTTATATGCTGTTGTAGGAGTGTGTCTAAGGGAGTCTGTAAGAAATCTGTAAAGGCTTTAATTGCCCGCTGGCGTTGTGCTTGCGAATTCATGGCGTTAATTTGTGTAAAAATTTTCGATTGTTCATCCCACCAAGTAAAACTCAGACCACTGCTGCCTAATGTCAGTATTTTAACCTTTGTTGCATTCTTTCTCATTCTCGTGAGCAAAGGAGTGCAAAATATATAGAGAGAGTATGCGTAATTGTGGCTTTCTGTCTTGTAGCAACTTATAAAAACCTTCTATTCATCCTTCAGCATCATGGATGTTTATTGCAGCAAACAACACGTAAACAATGAGACTAACCGCTTTTGCACTCAGTGCGGGGAGCCGTTACCTCTGGCGGTAGGGCAAGTTGTCGATAACCGCTATCGAATTGTACGTCATTTGGGACAGGGTGGCTTTGGACGCACTTATTTGGCTGAAGATTTAAAAGAATCTCAACAAAAGTGCGTGCTGAAGGAGTTTGCACCC
This sequence comes from Brasilonema angustatum, assembly GCF_059505445.1. NCBI lineage: Bacteria > Bacillati > Cyanobacteriota > Cyanophyceae > Nostocales > Scytonemataceae > Brasilonema > Brasilonema angustatum. The sequence continues at coordinate 156,965 of NZ_JCACKO010000133.1, forward strand.
CAAGTTGAAGAACAGGATTTAGAAAAAGCGAAAGAACTGTTTGAACGAGAAGCGAGTGTACTCAAAAATCTACACCACCCACAAATTCCACGTTTCCACGCCTCGCTACAAGTGCAGTTGAGCAACAAAGATTTTTTCTTTTTGGTGCAAGACTATGTAGAGGGTGACAACTACTGGGATTTGCTAGAAAGCCGCACAGATCAGGGACAAACCTTTAGTGAGCAGGAAGTTGTCAAACTGCTGCAACAAATGTTGCCTATTCTGTCTTACATTCACTCTGTGAATGTTGTTCACCGTGATCTTTCTCCGGATAATATCATTTTGCGGCATAGTGATCAATTACCCGTGCTGATTGACTTTGGTGGAGTGAAGCAATTACCAGCTTCTAAGGGTTTTTGGTTTACGCAACTCGGTGGAATTCGGACTATCTTGGGTAAGAAGGGCTACGCACCAGAGGAGCAATTACGTCAGGGAAAAGCATTTCCCAGTAGCGATTTGTACTCTTTAGCTGTGACAGCGCTTGTGTTATTAACTGGTCAAGAACCACAAAAACTGTATGATTCTTATCAAGGGAATTGGCGTTGGGGAGAACAAATAAAAGTCAGCCCCAAAATAGAAGCTGTTTTGAAAAAAATGGTGTCTTATAAACCAAGTGAACGCTACCAAAAAGCTGACGATGTTCTCAAAGATTTACAGTTTTACAAGGGCGCTACCAAACCTATAAATACTCAAATGACTAAGCTGAAGACGATGATTGTTGCTCCTGGCGGCAAACGTGTCAAAACTCTTGTTGGTAAGTTCCGTAACAAAACTCAAATGGCTGCTCAGGCGTTACCTCTGCCTGTTTGGCTTCGTCCTTTTGCTGTCAGTCTGATCACCACAAGTGTGATTGTTTTGACACTAGCAGGGACTTGGGCAGTTGTCAATGCAGTTTTTCACGCTGTAACATCTATTTCTCTACCAACAATATCATTACCTACAATTCCAAAAGGTTCAAAAGGTTCAAATCCTCCGGAAAAACCAACTACTAGCAACCAAGAAAATCGCGGGAACCAAATTATCCGTCGCCGTCAGGAGCTAGAAATACCAGAAGTCTTTTTTACAAAAATGGTAGATAGAAAATTTTATACTAAAAATCCTGATGCAAAAGGACGTACTCTCACGGGGAACTCAGAAGATACTGCTTTACGAAACGAATGGTTTGCGATCGCACAAGATGTGTTAAATCAATTAGATCAAGCGAATCTCAGCAGATCAGCGCGTCGGAAACTGGGAAGCTACAGTGCGCGAGATTACGATAATTGGAGACAACAAGCACAAGCAGGACAACTGGGTAACTATACCATTGACCAACTCAACAAAGACACAAACAAAAAATTTGACCGATTGTTTCCGGGAGAGCGACGCAATAATGAGAAACTTGATAAACAGACACTTGGTCAAATATGGTATGCACTTGCTGCTGACCAAGTGAGTAAAGTAGAATCTGCAAATTAACGTAAAAGTCAAAAGTCAAAAGTTAAAAGTCAAAAGTACCTGACTAATGACTAATGACTAATGACTAATGACTAATAACTATGAATTCTGTTTATTGCTCTAAAGGACACGAAAATCCAACTGGTAGTCGCTTTTGTTTACACTGCGGCGAAAGTTTGGATAACCCAGTGAGTCAAAGTATTCAAAATGGGCAAACTTTGGGCGATCGCTACTTTATTGTGCGTCAATTGGGACAGGGAGGTTTTGGACGTACTTATTTGGCTGAGGATCTTAACCGCTTTCGCGAACCTTGTGTTTTAAAGGAATTCTCCCCTCAAGTTCAAACACCATACGTTTTACAAAAAGCTGAAGAACTGTTTCAGCGAGAAGCCAGCGTTCTCTACAAGCTGCAACACCCGCAAATTCCCCGCTTCCGGGAACTTTTGCGCATTAACTTAGGTGGTAAGGAATACCTATTTCTGGTGCAAGACTTTGTAGAAGGGCAAACTTACGGCTCTTTGTTTGATGCAAAGAAGCAGGAAAATTTACGATTTACAGAAGCGGAAGTCAGTTTGCTCATGCAGCAAATTCTGCCTGTTTTGCAATACATCCACTCACTAGGAGTGATTCACCGCGATATCTCTCCTGACAACTTAATTTTACGCAATAGTGACCAACTCCCAGTATTAATCGATTTTGGTGGAGTTAAACAAGTCGCTGCAACAGTCGTCTCGCAATATTATCAACCTGGTGCAGTTTCTCGCGGACTCCCAACACTATTGGGTAAGATAGGATACTCACCCCCAGAACAGATGCAAACTGGGTTAGTAGAGCCTCATAGTGATTTGTATGCTTTAGCCGCAACAGTACTCGTTTTGCTGACAGGTAAACAACCCCAAGAATTAATAGATGAATATACCCTAAGCTGGCAATGGCGACGAGAAGTTAACCTCAGCCAGACTTTCGGGATGGTGTTGGATAAAATGCTATCGCCAAAACCAAAAGAACGCTATCAAAGGGCTTATCAAGTTCTGCAAGCACTAAACTTATCACCTGTCAGCTATCCTTCTCCACAGCAACCTGTTCCAATTTCACCACCGCCACAAACACAACAAACTCTAGCTGTATCCCCAACTCCCACTCCTCCCACTCGACAGGAATCGTCATTTTACACAAACCCGCCTTCCGCTACTCCTACCGTCAACTGGTGGACACCTGGTAAAATCATTGCCATAGTCGTGGTTTTGGCTACTGCTGTGAGTGTGGGTGTGTGGGGAGCAAATCAGTTATTTGATTCTTCGTCCCTGTCGCCTAACGATCCAAAACTTTCCTTACAAGAACAACAGCGTAAGGAAAAATTAGATCAACGCCGTCAACAACTCAATATCGACAATAAATTTTTTACTAACTTAGTTAATCAAATCTTTTGGGAGAAAAATCCAACTCTACGTAACCGTACTTTGAGTGATCAGCCGGAAGATGAACAATTGCGGGCACAATGGGACAGTTTAGCAGAAGAAGTGCTAGAAAAACTCACCGTTTTGAGTTCAAATGCACGTCAAAAATTGGGTAGTTTTGGACAAGCAGAACGCGATCGCGCAAAAGTCGAAGTCAACCAAATCAACGTTGGTAGTCGTTCTTTATATGATTTAGCAGATGCAGCATTTTATCGCCAATTTCCACAACAGCGCGGCAAGAATTTTATTGATCAGCCGATTGGACAAGTCTGGCAAGGTTTTGTCAGCGATAAACTCAATGCAATCCTTTCTGGCAGTGCTTTCAAGAAAATAGTCTTTGACAAAGGAGCTATTAGTAGCAGAGTCAGTGGTACTCTTAAACCAGGAGAAGGTAAAGTTTTTATCGCCGGACTTAACGAAGAGCAATTGATGAGAGTCAGGCTCAATGCGAATTCTAAAATTTTGTTTTCCGTATATTCCCCCAGTGGAAAATCGCGATTTTTGGAAGATTCAACACAACGTAGTTTATCCGTTAAACTTCCAGAAAGTGGATTTTATGAATATGTGATTGTTGCGACGGGGTCAAATACATCAGATTATACACTTACAATTACAGCAGAAAATCCTGCTCCACCTCCATCGCCTACCCCAACTCCTATAGAAACCGTTACACCGACACCGACACCGACATTCTCACCCACGCCTACAGAAACACCGACACCTACGCCTACAGAGACACCGACACCCACGGCTACACCAACACCAACACCAACATCCTCACCAACACCAACATCCACACCCACACCAATATCCACACCCACACTCACACCGACACCAACACTGACTCCGACAACACCATAACCAATACGGTTGCTGTTAAGGATTGATCCTCCCTAGCCCTCCTTTTTAAGGAGGGAACTGAGTAAGCTTTTTAAGGGATCGAAGCGGTACATAGAGTGGGCACTGCACACAACAGAAAAATAAGCGTTTTCGCGCACGCTTAACAGTGCCCACCCTACAAAACAATACTTAAAAAAGGAGGACTTTTACCCCCCTTTTTAAGGGAAGCAGGGGGGATCAACTAAAATATTTGATACTTCTTAAACATCCTCTAAAGGAAAATGGTGGAAAACAAGTATTTAATTCGCTTCGCAAAACCTGATGATTTAGATGTCTTGGTTGAATTCAATCGAGCAATGGCACGTGAAACCGAGGATAAAGACCTCTCTATAGATATTCTCACTGCTGGTGTACAAACATTATTAAAAAATCCGATTTTGGGTTTTTATGTTGTTGCAGAAAATCAGAATCAAGTGACTGGTTCTCTGATGGTAACAACAGAGTGGAGCGACTGGCGAAATGGGATATTTTGGTGGATACAAAGTGTCTACGTTCACCCAGATTTTCGTCGTCAAGGGATTTATCGCCAACTCTATGAATTTGTCAAAGAAAAAGCTAGAAATCAACAAAATGAATTAAAAATATGTGGTTTTAGACTTTATGTGGAACATCAAAATACTGTTGCGCAAAAGACTTATGAAGCTTTAGGTATGGAAGACACGGGCTATATGATCTTCGAGGAACTTGAGTTGGGATGACCTAGTTAATACCTATGAATGCAACGCGCGTGTTACCTCACCCCGGTTTTGGCTTACGCCAAAACCTCCCCTCTCCTTATAAAGGAGAGGGGATTAAGGGGAGCCAGCGCTGCAGGAGGGTTTCCCTCCGTAGGCGACTGGCGTGTGAGGTTAAATCGACGTGGAATCAAAGCTTAAACGTTCTACATATCTTATTTCACTGCAGCACAACTACTAGTAGGCGCTGGCTGCTGACGCTGTGGGCCAGTCTTAGTCGGATCATAAGCGACCAACACCACCTCACCTTTTTCGTTATATATCCAACCCTGTGCTGGTACTATCTGTTTAACAGGTGGCTTTTTAGATGGCTGCTTTTGTGTTGTACTTGTTGAACTTACCGTACTGGCGACAGGTTTAATTAAATCAACCCGCACATTATCACTACTGAGGATTTTATTTGGATCAGTTGGAAGTCCTCCACGTCCTACGATGGTAAAGCTGCTACCAGAACCTTTGATACAGGGATTTTGAGCAACTTGCTGTGCCGGATCAACCACAGTTTGTGTTAATTCAAATAACCCTTGGGTGGGGTCAATATCAACTACATTAATTTGCACATTACCACTGAACTGTGAACCAAGTGCAGAACTGGCAGTAATATCACTTAATGGTGTTACCTGCGGTCGATACTTAATTCCGAAGATACTACCTCTAGTAGTGACACGGATCTGACCACCAGAACCCTTTCCTGCATTGGCAGTGATATCACTATTTTCTGATGGAAAAGCGACGAGATTGCCAGCATTAATGGTGATATTGCCACCAGTCGCTTTGCCAGTGGCATTGGTAGTTATCTTACTACCACGACGCAACAGCACATAATCGCGAGCACCCAGGGTGATATTTCCTTGCTCCCCAACAGCAGTGTCAGCGTTGATAATTGAGCCATTGTCCAGACGGATAGAGCGAGCAAGTACTTCTATGTCGCCAGCAGCACCATTGCCATTACTGCTAGCAGTGATTTGAGCACCATTATTGAGGGATACTCTTGGAGCGTTGATATTGATATTGCCACCATTGCCCTTTCCTGTTGATTCCACTGTACTGAAGATGCGAGTCTTAGTCCCTGCAAGCTCAACTGCACCGGACGCTCGCACTGACACATTGCCTGCATTACCTTGTCCAAATGTGCTGGCACTCAGTCTGCCATCATCGCTTAAAGAGAAGGAACCAGAAGAAATAGCAATATTCCCCCCATTGCCTCTAGCCCCCGTGTCTACAAAGCTGAAAATCCCACTGAAATATCGGCCACCAACTCCAGCAATCGTTACTTTACCTGTAACATCCGCTGTGATATTCCCTGCATTTCCTTGTCCATAAGTGCTGGCTTCCAGTCGCGCACCATCGGTTAAAGAGAACGAACCAGAGGAAATTGTAATATTACCCCCATTGCCCGTCGCCCCCGTGTTAACTCGGCTGAAAATCGCACTAGGATTTCTGCTTTTTACCCCAACCCCAGCAATTGTTATAGGTTCAGTGACATCAACAGTGACATTGCCTGCATCTCCTCTTCCCGCTGGCTGGGTGTCAGATTTTTCGCGAACTACGGTTACCAATTGAGCGCCATCTTTGAGTGAGAAAGTTGCACCCTTGATGTCAATATTGCCTCCTTTGCCCACACCTCCTGATTCCACAGTGCTGAAGATTGCAGTGTTACTGCCTACAAGCTCAACAGAACCCAACGCTCGCACTGACACATTGCCTGCACTTCCTTGTCCATATGTGCTGGCATTGAGTCTGCCGCCATCAGTTAAAGAGAACGAACCAGAGGAAATCGCAATATTCCCTCCATTACCCGTCGCTCCCGTATTCACATAGCTCTGAATCCCACTGGAAAATCCGCCATCAACCCCAGCAATTGTTACTGGTCCAGTGACATTAACACTGACATTGCCTGCATTTCCTTGTCCATAAGTGCTGGCTTCCAGTCGCGCGCCATCAGTTAAAGAGAACGAACCAGAGGAAATCTTAATATCGCCTCCATTGCCCACAGCCCCCGTGCCCACCGAGCTGACAATTTTACTGGGATTTCCGCTTTTTACCCCAACTCCAGCAATTGTCACTGATCCTGTGACATCAACAGTGACATTACTTGCATCTCCTCTTCCAGCTGGCTGGGTGTCAGATTTTTCGCGAACTACAGTTACCAATTGAGCGCCATCTTTGAGTGAGAAATTTGCTGCGTTGATATCGATATTGCCACCTTTGCCCACACCTCCTGGTTCCACTGCGCTGAGGATGGCAGTGTTACTGCCTGCCAGATCAACAGCACCCGACGCTTGTAGCGACACATTGCCTGCATTTCCTTGTCCATAAGTACTGGCATTCAGTTGAGCGCCATCGGTTAAAGAGAACGAACCAGAGGAAATAGTAATGTTACCCCCTTTGCCCACACCTCCTGCTTCCACAGTGCTTTTAATGTAAGTATTACTGCCTGCAAGCGAAACCGAACCTGACGCTTGTACCGACACATTGCCTCCATCCCCTTGTCCCAAGGTGCGGGCTTGTAGTATAGCACCATCAGTTAAAGAGAAAGAGCCAGAGGAAATCTTAATATTCCCCCCATTACCCATTGCTCCCGTGTTGACTTGGCTGGAAATCCCACTGCCGATTCCGTCCTTGACACCAGCAATAGTCACAGGACCAGTGACATCAACTGTGACATTGCCTGCATCCCCTTTTCCGGCTAGCTGGGTGTTGGATGCTCCACGAACTGAGGTTAGCAGTTGGGCGCTATCTTTAAGCGAAAGTGAAGCAGCTTTAATCTCAATATTGCCTCCTTTGCCCACTCCTCCTGCTTCCACTCTGCTCAAGATGCCAGCATCGACAAGCTCAACAGAACCAAACGCTCGCACCGACACATTGCCCGCATTCCCTTTTCCATAAGTGCTGGCATTCAGTTCAGCATTATCGGTTAAAGAGAACGAACCAGAGGAAATCTTAATATCGCCTCCATTGCCCACAGCCCCCGTGTTGACTCGGCTGAAAATCGCACTGGGATTTCCGCTTTTTACCCCAACTCCAGCTATTGTTACAGGTCCTGTGACATCAACAGTGACATTGCCTGCATCCCCTCTTCCGGCTCGCTGGGTGGAAGATGCTTGACGAACTATGGTTAGCAGTTGAGCACCATCTTTTAGGGATAGTGTTGCTGCGTTGAGGTCGATATTGCCACCTTTGCCCACACCTCCTGCTTCCACTGCGCTGAGAATGGCAGTGTTACTGCCTGCCAGATCAACAGCACCCGATGCTCGCACCGACACATTGCCTGCATTTCCTTGTCCATAAGTACTGGCAAGTAGTTGAGCACCATCTTTGAGTGATAGTGTTGCTGCGTTGATATCGATATTGCCACCTTTGCCCACACCTCCTGGTTCCACAGTACTGAATATATTAGTTTTACTGCCTGCCAGATCAACAGCACCGGACGCTTGCACCGACACATTGCCTGCATTTCCTTGTCCCAAAGTGCTGGCACTCAGTTGAGCACCATCGGTTAAAGAAAAGGAACCAGTTGTAATATTGATGTTGGCACCATTGCCCACTGCTTGCGATCGCACATTATTGAATACATAGCTGCCTGCAACTTTTATATCCCCTGTGGCATCCAGCGTAATATCTCCCGCCTGACTACCAACTGTCCCCAAGCCTTGCCCTATTCCCGCATATAACCCACTTCCTCCGGAAATTTTTAAATTGCGGGCATTGACTGCAATACTACCGCCCCCGCCCGAGGCAACTCCAACTTCTCCACGATTCGTCAGCGACACATCACCTCTTTGCACTCCTGTAGGAAAACTCAAGCTACCATCAGCATTAAGTCCCACCGTCCCAGGAGCAGATAATCCTCCTAACTCTACTCGTCCTCCTGGTGCAAACAGTATCCCACCATCTAAGCTGACATCACCACCCACCAGTGTTAAGGAATTTCCTTGTTTAACAGCAAGACCAAAAATATTAGTACTAGTATCAAGAGCTCTAGACTGATTGGTGATATTTTTGAAATTCTCCCGATAGCTCAACCCAACCGGAGCAGTTATAGTTAACAATGGCGGTGCTTGGGGATTCGTCGCGCTAAACTCAAACCCATTGTCAAACACAAAACTATTCGCCGTACTCCCTAAAAATGAACCACCCATATTTAATTGGGCATTTGGTCCAAAAATAATCCCCGCTGGATTGAGTAAAAATAAGTTCGCCTTGCCGAGTGTTCTAATCAAACCATCAATACTAGAAATAGAACCACCCGTCACTCGACCGATGATGTTTCGCACATCAGCTGCATTATTAAAGTTAGCTGAACCGCCTGTGGGTACAGAAAATTCTTTGAAGCTGTGAAAAAGGTTTCCTCCTCTTCTAGTTCCATCATTGATATTGAAATTCTTGCCATCAGGAGTGGTGACTGTGGTCGATACAGTTCCATCTGAAGTCACTTGTTGTGCTCTAGCTAGAGTAAAGTAGGTCAAGCTGAATATGCTTGCAAGGGGCAAGGCGAGGAACAAGAATGGGTGACGCACCTGTAGTTTGCTCAGCATTTTAGGAATGTGGATATTCGGTAGATAAAAATACTTTAAAATAAGTCAAATTGCGGTTCTTGAGTACTAATATCAGGTTTGTAGGTAAAGAGTACTTGTTTGTAAGATTTTGTGACAAAATGTTGTCACATATAACAACCCTAAATCATTTGTAAACAACAAGATTCCCGACTTCTTCAAGAAGTCGGGAATTTGAGTAGGCGCGATTTATGCGCTAAGCGCAGGCACTTTCACACAAATCAAATAAGACTGCTACATTTAAATTTTTATATCAACTTGCATTCATACATTTCTTATTGTCCGCCTTGTCCGCCTTGTCTTCCTTATCTTCCCTGTCTCAAGAACTGCGTGATATCTTTATAATGCAACCCCATATTAAAAGGGGTAGTGCACACCTGTAACAAAGGTTGATTACACCCTGTACCGAAGAAAACGGAATAACACCCGGTGACTGGAGACGAACAATTTAAGTATGCTATATTTCTACGAAAATCCTCTCATCCTAAAGTAGTATTTTATACGTTTATTAAGATATATGAAATTCAAATTAGCATGTGATTTAACTGGCGGTTTCTTGCGCTAGCAACATATGAAACAAACACCATCCCGCTTCTAGCCTGTTAAGCGTTCCCGTTCGGCTAACGCTCAGGGCGAAGCCTGTTCACTGTATCTTTTCGCTTCCTAATCGAAGTCTGTGGGCAGATCTGGATCGCGGTAATGCTGGAAAAGTCGGGTGATTTGAGCTGGCGTTACACGCCCAAGAGATAGTTCTGGAATGTTGTCTTCAGGGAAAAAATCCACTTCTTCTGTTTCAATACTCGCTGATGGGGAACCACCAATAAGTTCACACAGAAAAAAGAGCTTATAGATGTAATGCTGATGCGGTGTATGTCCTTGTCTATTTCTGTCATACACAGCCAGCAGTTTTATCGCGCGTGTCTGATATCCTGATTCTTCAAAAATTTCTCTAACAGCTGCTTCACTGGGCGAGTCGCCAATATCCGCCCAGCCACCTGGTAAAGTCCAACAACCGTCTTGTCGTTCCTTGACTAACAATATAGTATTGTCGCGAAACACTCCTCCACGTACATCAACTTTGGGCGTTGCGTATCCCACTTCACGAGCGAATAAATCGAGGATATAGCTGTGTCCGACATTTGAGTATGTTGACATGATTTCAGCGGCGATCGCCTGAAGCACTTTATAGCGCTCAATGTCATAAGGATTTTCGGTAAAAGTTAAACCATTTTGGGCGATCGCCTGTAATTTTTGTGTCCATTCCAGCCACTTGGGTTCCACAATTTTCTCCCTATATTTGTAGAGACGTTACGTGTAACGTCTCTACATTGGTTTTAGATATTAGCCTTTATGCTTCATCTAGCGCCACAATACCAGGTAATTCCTTACCTTCGAGCAGTTCTAAACTAGCACCGCCACCAGTGGAAATGTGGCTCATTTGATCAGCTAAACCAACTTTTTCCACAGCAGCTACGGAATCACCGCCCCCGATGATGGTGGTTGCGCCGCCTTTGCTGATGTCGGCGAGTGTGCGGGCGATCGCTTCTGTTCCTGCAGCAAACTTGTCAAACTCAAACACACCCATTGGACCGTTCCAAATCACACTTTTGCAATCAGCAAGGGCTTCTTGGAATACTTTTATCGAATCAGGTCCGATATCCAACCCCATCCAACCATCAGGAATACTTTCCACGCTAACGGTTTGAGAATTGGCATCAGCAGCAAACTTATCTGCTACAACCACATCTGTGGGTAGCAAGAAAGTGACGCCCTTTTCTTTAGCCTTAGCTTCCAAAGACTTCGCCAATTCTAGCTTATCTTCTTCCACCAACGACTTACCGACACTCAAACCACGAGCTTTAAAGAAGGTGAAAATCATTCCACCGCCAATGATCAGTTTGTCGCACTTTTCCAAAAGGGCTTCAATCACGCCAATTTTGCTGGAAACTTTGGAACCGCCGATAATAGCCACCAAAGGACGCTGGGGATTTTCAATCGCCTTTTGCAGATACTGCAATTCTTTTTCAATCAAAAACCCACCAACAGAAGGACTCAGGTACTTCGTCACGCCTTCAGTAGAAGCATGAGCGCGGTGTGCGGTACCAAAAGCGTCGTTAACATACAAATCGGCATTTGCTGCCAGTTTTTTGGCAAATTCTGGATCGTTTTTCTCCTCTTCTTTGTAGAAACGGACGTTTTCTAATAGCAAAACTTGTCCATTTTGTAAAGCCCCAACTTTCGCTGCAACTTCATCGCCGATAGAGTCGTCAGTTTTGACAACTTCTTGCCCCAATAACTCAGACAGACGCTTAGCAACCGGAGTCAACCGCAGTTTGTCATCTACACCCTTGGGACGCCCAAAATGGCTCACTAGAATCACCTTAGCTCCCTTCTGCGTCAAATCCTGTATGGTAGGCAGAGCAGCACGAATGCGAGTATCATCTGTAATGTTGCCAGAATCATCCACTGGTACGTTAAAATCAACTCTCACCAGGGCGCGTTTACCAGACAAGTCTTCTGCAGATAAATTTGCTAAAGTTTTCTTGGACACGGCACAAACCTCCTGATTGCCTGTTTGTTATGTTTTGATGAGTACAACCATCCAGATTTTACCGACTCATGGGGGCACAGGTGAATCCGAATGTTTAAAACAGTTCTGTTTCCAATTGATCAAAGTCGAGAAGCACGCGAAGCAGCCGAAGTGGTTGCCAATATAGTGCAAAAGTATGGTAGTAAATTAGTGCTACTGAGTGTAGTTGAGGAACCCGCCGCAGACTCGCCCAACGGGGATGCCATGTCCTCACCAGAAACAGTAGCCCAACTGCTAGAAACAGCCAAATCCCTGTTTGCTGGGCAAGGCATTTCAGCCGAAGCCTTGGAACGGCAAGGCAAACCTGCTTTTACCATCTGTGATGTGGCAGATGATATAGGAGCAAATTTAATTGTCATGGGTTGTCGAGGGCTAGGCTTGACTGACGAGGGATCAACTGATAGCGTTACCACCCGCGTGATTAATCTTTCTCCTTGCCCAGTCTTAGTTGTGCCGTAGAGAGTGAGGAGTTATTTAGCAGTAGGGTGCGTTACACTGCGTTAACGCACCTGAGATGGTTTTTTTAATGCGAATTTTACTGTTAGCTACAAAACGTGTAAAAGCATAGCTAATATTTATTCCGAAGGACGGTTGACTCGGATTAATTTACCTTAACTCTTTAATGTATTTTATGTATCAGGACTTACGCAAAAATAACGTAGTTGTGTCATTGCGACGTAAGGAAGCAATCTCACAATCTTGTTCTTTCGTAAATCGTGCGTAAGTCCTATGTATCGTACTCAACTGAAAACTGCCATATCAGCGAAATAGGCGAAAGAAGCGACAAAGTTGGCCGAAGAATAGAGGCAGTAAAAATGGAGCACAAAGCATCATACTCCAGACAAAGGTTGGTGAAGCAAAGAAAGAAATGTCTCTATAAGATGTCACAGGTGGTTGTTTGGCTGAGATAGCTGTGGCGGTAATGCCGCTGATGGCAAGCCCAATACCTGCAAGTGCTATAGTGTTGTCTAGAGCGCGATCGCTCTTCGTTTGTTCTAAGTCAATAATACCTTGGACAGTGCTATTGAGATTTTCCAGTAAGGTTAATCCAGGGTTGAGATTCGCAAGATCTGCTTCTACTTGTCGCTGATATTTTTTAGCGTAAATCTCGCGATCGCTGAAGGTTTCTAAAAACTTTAAATCGCTACCTGCATATTTTTTCTGCATATCAGCTAAACGAGATTTGTAATTATCTAAGTTTAATTGAATTGTTCGGTTTTGATTCTCTAGATAGTTTAAAGCAATAGTATAATCTGACAAATTAATTAAGTTAGCCGACAATGTTTCTTGTAGCTTACTAAGTTTCAGACTGTTGGTTTGCAATAGCTTTGGTAACTCACTAGCTTGCTTGATTGATGGTTGTATTTCTACATATTCTTTTTTGAGAAGTGTTTTTTGATAACGGCTTTGATAATAAGACCAAACAACTTTGTGGCGGTATTGCCATAAGCGTATAAATTCGTAATAGACACTTTGCACCCGCTTTCTCATTTCATCGGGCGAAATATTATCGGGAAACAACCAGATTAGGACATGATGACTTTCTTGTCTAAACTTTTCCCAAAACTCTTTCCCATTGACACCTAAATTTTGGGGAGTATACCACAACTCAAAAATTGTTCCTGATTCTAACTTGCCCTTGCCAATTAAATCTCGTTTCCAGTCGTAATTGCTGACAACTTGTGTGTAGCACTTCTGGGCAATATCTTCTATTTCGGCATCAGTTTTCTGACTTGCCAATTTGCCCCAAAGTAACCAAGTTTGTCCGATTGTGCCCGTTTGTTCAGAGATGTGTTGAAGAATTTCTTGTTTAAGTTTTAAGAAAGGTTCATCTTTGATGTTTTGTGGTTCATCGTTATATCTACCGTTAGCATCTCGTTTTCCAGAGTCGTTAACCTGAAGGGCATAGGTATCGCCTATTTGCAGGGGATAATAGTAACCATCTAGCGGTGATGGAAATTGCCTACTTGTGGGGTTGAGTAACTCGATAACATCAACGTCTGTATTTTGATACTTCTGGAATTGTGTATACTTTTCCTCAAAGCTTTGTTCGTCTAAATCACCATAAATTTTTTGACAGAAATTGCGGCAGTTTTGGTCAATTTTTGACTTATCTTGTCCTAAGCCATCCTTCAAGTCGTAAAGGAATAAGTCTATACTGGGATAAATAATTTCCTCTGACATTTTATCGACTCCCAGAAATTAACTGCCAAAGCCGTTGGAAAAGGTTTTGTTTCGCTTTTGCAGCAGCAACAGAATCCTCAGCACCAAAAGTATCAATTACTGAGTTCGTGAGTTCTTGATTTGGATCTTTTGGCAGAGGAAGTGGTGGCAAACCTTTACTTCGTATACCAGCTTCTTTTTTCAAAGCTGTCAATTCTTGCTGGTATGCTTCATCTAAAGGTGGATAACTTTCAGCAATACTATCGAGGTTGCCAATATTGGTTGGATTGGCTTGTAAATTTTTGGCGATCGCATGAAGTTGCTTTTGGATATCCGCAGGCAAAGACTCATTCAGCTTGGCTAAGGCATTCAGGAAAGCGGTAATAGAAATGATATCGTTAGGTTGCATAAAGATTTGTGATTAGTGATTAGTTATTTTCTCGTTCCTCAGATCTTGCATCATACTTTTCGTCCGCCAAGAAATTTATTTCTTGGCTCAAAGTCTAAGTCCGTTAAAACGGACTGAAAAACTTATACAAATTCTGTATGATAGCTTGCGTGGCGTAGCCATAGATGCGCCCAAATATATGAGGAATGAACCGCGAAGGCGCAAAGAACACAAAGAAAGAAAGAAGAAGTCAAGAAAATTTGGCGCAGCCTCACAAAGAAATGGTATTACTTATACTAAACTGCTTTCTAAACCGTAACTTTCAAATGGGAGTAGTTTTTGATTGGACTAGAAAATCAAAATCTCTAAATTACGCTTTTGAACACGAATTGGTATCAGTCCGTTTTAACGGACTTGGTTTATTAGCCCAGAACTTGAGTTCTGGGCGTACTCAGCCGCAGATGCAAGATCTGAGCCTCCCAGCCTGAGGCTGGGAACGAGGGAAGGAGGGAAGCAACCAGTAATTGTAAAAGCTGCCCAATAATAGGGATCATCAAAATGCTTCTGTTTCTTATCAGCAACTTCCATCTGACGGAATTGCCATAACTTATTTCTGACATGAGGACGTAAAAGTTCTTCATCTCGCGGCAGCTTATCAAAGATAACTTTACACAATCTCTCCAGTTTATAATCTGTAAGATTGCGAAACCATTTTTTCGCTTTTGCTAAAGCAATGGCTGGTGGTTTGCCTTTCTTGAGTTGCCAGTAAAAGTACATGACAAGCAAACTACTCTCATCATCATTCACTGTCCATAAAGTGCTGAGAACGTTGCTGACACCTTGGTAAACAAAAGCGCTGACTAAGCCAACATATTCATTTTCTATCGTTTGGTTGCCAGTTAAAGCAGTTTCGCAAGCGGCAAGAGTGACAAGCTGATAACCTGTAAAATCTATCTTACAAACTTCCTCCACCGTGAGTTTATCTTCACCACTGAGAACAAGAGCAGATTGTTTGGGATGCTCAAAATCATAACTGCCATGTCCGGTAAAGTGAAAGATATTGTATTTATCCGCAAGAGCTTCTTGTACAGCGATTTTGGTAGCTTGTTCGCCAGAAAGCCGCTTGTTGTCGGGATGGTTGAAAAGCTGGTTAATCGCAGCAGATTCGATTTCCGCATGGGGTAGAATATCAAAGCCTGCGCTGTCGGGATGTTCCACACTCAGCAGTTGGTGTGATTCCTCGTTGCTTGTTGACGAAATCTGCTGTAAAGATATGCCGACTTGGGCGCTGGGTAGATAAGTAGTGGTGAAATCTTCGGGAAACAGCGCATGAAGGGGGAAGCGGTGCAAGTCGCGGTGGGGAACTAAGATAAGATTTTGGATTGATTCGTTGTGAATTTCGTTATTAATTTCGCTCACTATAGCTGAGACATTGAGGATATCACCAAACTGCTTGAGCATTTGAGGCAAGTTGTCACGCCAGCTGTTTTGTTGTGCAACTTGCTTATCTTCGCTTTTGCGCTCATCCTCATATTGTTGATTCCATTGTTTCACCCAGATTTCAAACTCGCGTAAAAAGAAGGGAGTAGAAATGACGCTGGGTTGAGCGGCGTTGTGTTTGATAATAAAAGTGCTGAGGGCAAAAGGGCTGAGATGCCAATAGACAACAGCAGTTGTGGGATTCGTCAGCCGTTGCATATCAGCATAACTGGGACTAAGGATTTCTTGCTTTTGGGCATCTAGAATCCAAGTGAGGCAGAGATTTTTATTTCTCTCAGCAGCTTCTAACGCCAAGACGATCTCACCATCTTCTACCAAAACATCAACCCGCATCTGCGAGAAGCCAGTAAATTCAACTATCAATTGTCGTTTCTGGAAAGAAGTTTTTTTGCGGTTGAACAGGTTTGTAAAAACCTCTAACCCATGTCGCCGCCATTCCTTTGCAGCTGTAGTTTCCCCCAAAGCCAAAAGGACGCGAATCAAATCTCGCACAACCTTTAAATGCAACTGAGGGAAATCTGCTTCTGTGAGAGTTTTTAGCGCTTCATTGTAACTGTTGACAGCTTTGTGCCAATAGCTGTGGGGATCGGAATCAACTTGCCCTCGCAAGTAGTAAGCATTACCTATTGCTCGATGCAACATTCCCCAACCTTTTGGGTGGGTGTGTTGGTGACAATACTTCAAACCTTCCTGATAGCTTGCCAATTTACCTTCATAACCACGCTGGTTAAGATGGGGATTGTTTCTGGCAATTGCACTCATAAAAGCCAGCAGGGGATCACAACTCACTGAACTTCCCGCAGCAGAACCTCGGTTTAACCAAGCTTGATGGTAGTCGGGTTTGATTTCTAAGGCTTTATCGTAGGATGCGATCGCTTCTTCAAATCGCCCTAATTTACCCAGCGCCACGCCCCGGTTGTTCCAAGCTTCATCTTTGTCGGGTTTGAATTCAACGGCTTTGTCACAGGATGCGATCGCTTCTTCAAATCGCCCTAATTTACCCAGCGCCACGCCCCGGTTGTTCCAAGCTTCATCTTTGTCGGGTTTGATTTCAATGGCTTTGTCGAAGGATGCGATCGCTTCTTCAATTCGCTCTAAGTTAGAAAGCGCATTGCCCCGGTTGTTCCAAGCTTCATCTTTGTCGGATTTGATTTCAATGGCTTTGTCGAAGGATGCGATCGCTTCTTCAATTCGCCCTAAGTTAGAAAGCGCATTGCCCCGGCTGTACCAAGCTTCATCTTCGTCGGGTTTGATTTCTATAGCTTTGTCGTAGGATGCGATCGCTTCTTCAATTCGCCCTAACTCACTCAGCGTCAACCCCCGGATGTACCAAGCATCATGTAAGTCGGGTTTGAATTCAATAGCTTTGTCGTAAAATGGGATCGCTTCTTCAATTCGCCCTAACTCACTCAGCGCCAACCCCCGGATGTACCAAGCTTGATGGTAGTCGGGTTTGATTTCAATAGCTTTGTCGTAGGATGCGATCGCTTCTTCAATTCGCCCTAAGTCAGAAAGCGCATTGCCCCGGCTGTACCAAGCTTGATGGTAGTCGGGTTTGAATTCAACGGCTTTGTCGAAGGATGCGATCGCACCTTCAAAATCCCCTGCCTCAAATTGCTCATTACCTGTGTCAAACCAAGCGTCTGCATCTCCTTCCCCTTCCTCCTCTTCCTCTGCGCCCTCTGCGCCTCTGCGGTTCGTTTCTCCTCCCCTCCCCAATAACCACCTCCCAATCTCACCCGCCACCTCACCCACTTCCCCAACACCGTTCGGCTGATCGCTCACGGCGTTGCCCAACTCACCCAACTGCACCATCCGGGAAGCTAACTCTGTATTCTCAGCACTTGATACTAGCAATCTTTTCCCAAAGCGCCGCAACCACTCCACCAAACCAGCCTGAGTGATTTTATTGACATCCAAAAAACCCTTTACCCGTCCGCGACTCCACCCCTCATTCACACCTGCCAACAGTTCAAGGAACAACGCTTCATACTCAGCATCTGTCGGCTGTCTTCGTGGTTCTACCTTCCTCTGTTTCCCCGACTGAGGAGATTGCTTGCTGCCAAATAACCGCTGAAAAAACCTTTTGAGCCACTGCCAAAGTCGCCTGAACATCTGCCGCACTTGTGTATCACATTTATCTTGTATTCTAGCAATTTCACTTCATTCCCCTAACTCCTTAAACAACTTCGCCAACACCACATTAGAAAACAAAAACCCCTCGGGATCAGTCAACCGCAACCTTTGTTGCACAACTTCCACCCAACCTTTCTCAAAGTATGGTTGCAAACACTCGTGAATCTTCTCTACCTTCTGTTCCCCAAACTGTTCCGCCAAAACTGTCAAACTCACACCTTCTGCCAAACGCAACCCCAACATTAAAGTTTCTAATAAAACTTCATCTGGTGATGTCACTTCGCAATCAATCACACCGCCATCTTGTACCCACTGATAATACTCCTTCGTTTTACGCGGACGGGTGAACCGTTTCCCTTCTACGTAACTTGCAGCACCCATACCAAAGCCATAATACGGGCGATTTTCCCAATAAACTCGATTATGGCGACATTGATGTCCGGGCTGTGCATAATTGGAAATTTCATAATGGTTGTAACCTGCACCCGTCAAAATTTGCTGTGCCATACGGTACATTTTGACTGTAGTTTCATCTGTTGGTAAAGGTTGATCCCCGGCTTTGTAGTAACGACCAAAAGCAGTTCCAGGCTCAATGGTAAGGTCGTATATTGATATATGCGTGGGTGCTATAGCAACCGCTTTTTCTAAAGACTCCTGCCACCTATCTAAAGTCTGATGCGGTAAACCCGAAATTAAGTCTATACTGAATTCGGGAATCATCACCTGTCGAATTAAGTCTACAGCTGCGAATATATCAGAGACGGAGTGCGATCGCCCACAAACTTGCAATAAGTCTTCTTGAAACGCTTGTACACCTAAACTTATCCGATTTACCCCTGCGCTGCGGTAGCCTTGTAAGTGTACCAAATCAAAGGTACCTGGGTCTATTTCCATCGAAATTTCTGCCCCAGCAGATACACCAAACCGATTGTCAAGCGCTTCCAATATCCGTTGTAACTGTTCTGTAGACAAAAGAGAAGGAGTTCCACCGCCAAAGAAAATTGTTATCAATGGTTGAGCGAGGGCTGGCGTGATGGCAATTTCTTGACATAGCATATTAACATATTGGGAGATAGTCCCAGAGGTTTCACCTCGTAAACGCTCTCCCACAACGGATACAGGGAAATCACAGTAAAAACATCGCCTTCTGCAAAAGGGAATATGAATGTAAGCAGAACTGGGAATGCTAGAAGTGGAAACTTTTTGAATCATCTTAATAAAGATTTAAATTGTGTTTGACACAATGACAAATTTACCCAAATTATGTCATTTATATTTTTTTATCGTTTTACAACAAAAAGATGAAAAAGATAAAGCATAAAAGTCTTTGGTTATAATGATTGCAGATGTTGTCATACTAAGCGCTTAGTATGACTGTAAATGCTTAGAAATTTCCACAACCGAGGAAACAAAAAATACTTGAGTTTTTCAATTAACTACAGTTGCAGGAAAGCTATACAACAATGTTTGATGCCATTATTATTTTCTCATTCATCCTGGCAGCAGCGGGCGTAGGTTACTACAGCACAGATTTCTTACCTACTGCGGCACTATCCAAAGTTTCTAACATCGAAGCTTTACGCCTGGTTGTCGCTATTTTTGCTGCCATATTTGGGGGTGCACTTGGATTAACTTTCCAAATAGCATATCGTCGCTTGGAGGCTCAAGTCCGAGAACTACCACTTGAAATTATTTTAACTCGTGCCATTGGATTAGTCATTGGGCTATTGATAGCAAACTTAATGCTTGCCCCTCTGTTTTTGCTACCAATTCCAGCAGATTTTAGTTTTATAAAACCGCTGGTTGCTGTTGTTGGTAGCGTCATACTGTCCTACACTGGTATGAATTTAGCAGATAGCCACGGGCGTGGATTATTAAGATTGATTAATCCCAGCACTGTGGAAACAATGGTTGTGGAAGGAACTCTCAAACCTGCCAACACCAAGGTTGTAGACACCAGTTGCATTATCGATGGTCGCATTGAAACACTGCTAGAAACTGGATTTTTAGAAGGACAAATTATCGTACCACAGTTTGTCTTGCAAGAGTTGCAACAAGTAGCTGATGCAAACAAAGACCTAAAGCGAGTACGTGGAAGACGAGGACTAGAAATTCTCAACAGAGTTCGGGCAGCATATCCTGAACGTATCCTGATCAACTCAGTTGATTATGAGGATATTACCACAGTTGATGCTAAACTCGTGCGTTTTGCTCAAGAAATCAACGCTACACTGCTAACCAATGACTACAACTTATCCAAAGTTGCTAGCGTCCAAAAAGTACCTGTATTGAATGTTAACGATTTGGTGAACGCAGTGCGTCCTACCTATCTACCTGGTGACAACATTGACCTTAAGATTCTCAAAGAAGGTAAAGAACCCAGTCAAGGCATTGGCTATTTAAATGATGGCACAATGGTTGTCGTTGAAGAAGGTAGCAGCTATGTAGGAAACGAACTCCGAGTCGTTGTTACAAGTGCTTTACAGACTTCCGCAGGAAGAATGATTTTCGCTAAGCCGCAAGCTTCAGCATTGGCATGAAGGCAATGGCACGTTCCATTCGAGTTAAACTTTGTGGTCGGTGCAGCTTGGCTGCACCGACTCTTTATCGGGTAAAGTGTGAAGAAGATGGAGATTGGATTTTTGTTTGTCCTGAATGTTGGCAGCACGTGAGTCAGGATAATCCGTTTTATGTTTATGGCGGAACGTGGAAGGCAAAGAAAAGACATTAGTACAGCAGGGAACAGGGAACAGGGAACAGGGAACAGGGAACAGGGAACAGGGAACAGGGA